>NZ_JBTMMT010000013.1:0-127442 GCF_055517075.1 Micromonospora sp. DSM 43699 | reverse complement strand
CCCCCGCCCACCCCCCGCAGGCGGGGGTGCGTCCGGCCGGGTGGCGTCGGGTGGGGGTTGACTTAGCGATCGTTCAGGTTCTCGTTCTACACTCGGGGCACAGTCGAGGACTCGAGGAGGAGCCCCGCGGATGAACGCCGACGAGATCGCCGCCGGACGGGCACGCTGGCAGGCCCGGTACGACGCCGCGCGCAAGCGGGACGCGGACTTCACCACGCTCTCCGGCACCACCGTGCAGCCGGTGTACGGGCCACCCGAGGGGACCGGTTACCCCGGGTTCGAGCGGATCGGCTGGCCGGGCGAGTTCCCGTACACCCGGGGGTTGCATCCGACCGGCTACCGGGGGCGGGCCTGGACGATCCGGCAGTTCGCCGGTTTCGGCAACGCCCAGCAGACCAACGAGCGCTACAAGATGATCCTCGGCGCGGGCGGTGGCGGGCTCTCCGTCGCGTTCGACATGCCGACCCTGATGGGACGCGACTCCGACGACCCGCAGGCGCTCGGCGAGGTCGGCCACTGCGGGGTCGCGGTGGACACCGCCGCCGACATGGAGGCCCTCTTCGACGGCATCGACCTGGCCGGCGTCACCACCTCGATGACCATCTCCGGCCCGGCGGTGCCGGTCTTCTGCATGTACCTGGTCGCCGCCGAGCGGCAGGGCGTCGACCTGTCCAAGCTGGACGGCACGTTGCAGACCGACATCTTCAAGGAGTACATCGCGCAGAAGGAGTGGCTCTTCGACCCCGAGCCGCATCTGCGCCTGATCGGCGACCTGATGGAATACTGCGCCGCCGAGATCCCGCGCTACAAGCCGCTGTCGGTCTCCGGCTACCACATCCGCGAGGCCGGCTCGACCGCCGCGCAGGAGTTGGCGTACACGCTTGCCGACGGGTTCGGCTACGTCGAGCTGGGGCTCTCGCGGGGGTTGGACGTCAACGTCTTCGCCCCCGGGCTGAGCTTCTTCTTCGACGCGCACCTGGACTTCTTCGAGGAGATCGCCAAGTTCCGGGCCGCCCGCCGGATCTGGGCCCGCTGGCTGCGCGACGTCTATGGCGCCACCAGCGAGAAAGCCCTCTGGCTGCGGTTCCACACCCAGACCGCCGGGGTGTCGCTGACCGCGCAACAACCTGTCAACAACGTGGTACGCACCGCGGTGGAGGCCCTGGCGGCGGTGCTCGGCGGCACCAACTCGCTGCACACCAACGCCCTGGACGAGACCCTGGCCCTGCCCACCGACGAATCCGCCGAGATCGCCCTGCGCACCCAGCAGGTGCTGATGGAGGAGATCGGGGTGACAAACGTGGCCGACCCGCTCGGCGGCTCCTGGTACGTCGAGGCGCTGACCGACGCCATCGAGGCCGAGGCGGAGGAGATCTTCGCCCGGATCCGGCAGCTCGGCGGGGACGGCCCGCACCGGATCGGCCCGATGACCTCGGGCATCCTGCGGGGCATCGAGGACGGCTGGTTCACCGGCCACATCGCCGAGTCGGCCTTCGTCTACCAGCAGGCCCTGGAGAAGGGCGACAAGAAGATCGTCGGGGTCAACTGCCACACCGGCACGACCGCCAAGGAGCTGGAGATCCTGCGCATCTCGCACGAGGTGGAGCTGGAGCAGCGTCGGGTGCTCGCCGCGCGCAGGGCCGACCGCGACGACGCGGCGGTGACGGCGGCGGTGCAGCGCATGATCGAGGCCAGCCGCACCGGCGTCAACATGATCCCGCCCATGCTCGACGCCGTCCGCGCCGAAGCCACCCTCGGCGAGATCTGCGACGCCCTCCGCGCCGAATGGGGCACCTACCGCGAACCCGCCCGCTTCTAACCCGGAAGTAGACCCACTTCCTCCCACTGAGGCCCGCTTCCACGCAGCGGAGCCACAAGAACGAACCCCCACCCCACCCGCTGGTCGATCATGGAGTTGTGGTGGGGGCAGAGCGCCTTAAAAGGGGCGTTCCGCCCACCGCAAGTCCATGATCGACGAGGTGGGGTGTGGGGGGTAGTGGGAGGTGAGAGTGGCAACTGTGGGCGTTGTGGCTGAGCCGAGGACAGTGGGGGTCGTGCGAGACTAGGTAACCATGAGCGACCCACGGATCACCTCGTCGATCTTCACCCGCGGCGCGGTCGACCTCAGCGCGCTGCGCGGCACCGCCCCGGCCAGTTCCCGTCCCGCCACACCGAGCCAGACCGGCGCACCCACCGGTCCATCGGGCGGTCCCGCCGCAGGTGGCGGCACCGCCGCGCTCGACGTGACAGAGTCGAACATCCAGTCCGAGGTGCTCGAACGGTCGATGACCACACCCGTGGTGGTCTTCTTCGGCGCGGCCGGCTACCCGGACAGCGACCAGTTCGCCCCGGTGCTGGAGCGGTTGGCGGCCGAGGGCGCCGGCCAGTGGGTCCTCGCCCGGGTCGACGTCCAGGAGAACCCCCGGATCGCGCAGATGTTCCAGATCCAGGCGATCCCCACCGTCTACGCGGTCGTCGGCGGGCGGCCGATCGACGCCTTCCCCGGGGTGATCCCCGAGCCGCAGCTTCGCCAGTGGCTCGCCGCCGTGCTCAAGGCCGGTGGCGTCACCGTGGCCGAGCCGGAGGACCCGCGCCTCGACGAGGCCGACGACGCCCTGATGAGCGGCGACCTGGACGCCGCCGAGCAGGCGTACCGCAAGATCCTGGCCGAGTCCCCGGCGGACGCCGCGGCCGAGGCCGGGTTGGCCCAGGTCGGGGTGGCCCGGCGGGTCGCCGGCGCGGACCCGCAGGCCGCGCTCGCCACCGCACAGGCAAACCCCGACGACGTCGAAGCCCAGCTGCTCGCCGCCGACATCGAGGTGCTCAGCGGGATGGCCGAGCAGGCGTACGCGCGGCTGGTCGGGCTGGTCCGGCGGACCGCCGGCGACGACCGGGACAAGGCCCGCCAACACCTGATCTCGTTGTTCAGCATCGCCGGCCCGGACGACCCCGCCGTGGCCTCCGCCCGCCGCGCCCTGGCCAGCGCCCTGTTCTGAGACCTGACACGCCCGCGCGGGCCGGCCCTCCGGCCGGCCCGCCACCCATCGAGGACGGGAGCCCGTGATGCGCCGAATCGCCGTCCTCGACGCGCCGACCAACCTGGGTCTGCGACCACCCACCTCCACCTCCGTCCCCGGCTGCGGCAAGGCCCCCGGGGCGCTGCGCGACCACGGGCTGCTCGCCCGGCTGGGCGCCCGGGACGCCGGCTGCCTCACCGCCCCCCGGTACGACCCGGGCGACTGGCGGCCCGGCGACGGGGTCTGCCACGCCCGGGAGATCTCCGACTATTCGACGGCGCTCGCCGACCGGATCGGCGCGATCATCGACCGGGGCGAGTTTCCCCTGGTCCTCGGTGGGGACTGCTCGGTGCTGCTCGGCTCGGCGCTGGCCATGCACCGGCTCGGTGAGGCGGTCGGCGGGCGGATCGGGCTGGTCTTCGTCGACGGCCACTCCGACTTCCGGCACCCCGGCAACGCCTCCTACGTCGGCGCGGCGGCGGGGGAGGACCTGGCCCTGGTGACCGGGCGCGGGCAGGCCGACCTGGCCGCCATCGAGGGGCGTCGACCGTACTTCCGGGACATCGACGTGGTGGTGCTCGGCATCCGGGCGCAGGACGAGTACCGGCTCGACCTCCAGGCCGCCGGGATCACCACCCGCCCGGTGCCGGCCCTGCGCGCCGAGGGGGCCGCCCGCAGCGCCCAGTGGGCGCACGAGCAGCTGGCCGACTGCGCCGGTTACTGGGTGCACATCGACGTGGACGTGCTCGACCCGGCGGTGATGCCGGCCGTGGACGCCCCCGACCCCGGTGGGATCGCCTTCGCCGAGCTGGAGATCCTGCTCGCCGGGCTGGTGGACACCCCGCACTGCCTCGGCGTCGAGCTGACCGTCTTCGACCCCGACTACGACCCGGACGGCGCGTACGCCGGCGAGATCGTCAACACGGTCGTCGCCGGGTTGGCCCCGGTGGTCGCCCCGGACGCCGTCGCGCCCCGGCTGCTGCCACCCCGGCCGGTCCAGCCCGACCCGATCCCCGAGGTGGCGGACCGGGCCGAGGAACCGGTGGCCTGACGGTCAGCCGAGGGCGCGGAGGAAGCGCTCGGCGATCGGGACGGCGCTGGCCGTACTCGATCCGCCCTGCTCGACGAAGACGGCGAACGCGACGTCCCCCCGCCAACCGACGAACCAGGCGTGGGTGTGCGCCGGGTCGTCGTCGTACTCGGCGGTGCCGGTCTTGCCGTACACCGGGCCACCCGGAACGTCGGCCAGGGCCTTGCCGGTGCCGGCGGTGACCACCTCGCGCATCATCGTCTTGAGCCCCGCCACCGACCCGGCCTTCAGCGGCGGGCCGGCCTCGGCGGGCGCGGCCGGGGCCGGGTCGAGCACCAGCTTCGGCTGCTCCCAGCGGCCCCGGGCGACGGCGGCGGTGGCCCCGGCCATGGCCAGCGGGCTGACCACTGTGGTGCCCTGGCCGATCGCGGCGGCAGCCTGCTCGGTCGGAGCGTCGCCGGTCGAGACCTTGCCGGTGAAGACGTCCGCGCCGAGATCCCAGCTGCCCTCCAGGCCGAGGGTGCGGCCGGCGGCGGCCAGCCCGTCCGGGCCGAGCTGCGGGGCCAGCGCGACGAACGCGGTGTTGCAGGACTTCGCGAAGTCGGTCCGGAACGGCACCTTGCCCAGGACGAAGTCGTCGGAGTTCTTGAACGACCGACCGTCCACCGCGCGGGTCTTCGGGCAGTCGACGACTGTCTGCGGGGTCACCGCGCCCTTGTCCAGCAGGCCGAGGGCGCTGACCACCTTGAAGGTGGAGCCGGGCGGCACCTGGGCGGTGAAGGCCAGGTTCTCCCCGGCAGCCCCGGGACCGTTGGCGGCGGCGAGCACCGCGCCGTCGCTGATCCGTACCGCCACCACCGCCGCCCGCCGCTTCTCGGCCCGCAACGCGGCGTCGGCGGCGTTCTGGGTGGCCACGTCGAGGCTGGTGCGCACCGGCTGACCGGCGGTCGGCTCCTGCCGGAACGCCTCGGTGACCACCGTGCTGCCGCCCTCGGTGCTGGGCCGGCGGATCTCCACGGTCGTGCCGGGAACGCCGCGCAGCCGCTCGTCGTAGCGGCCCTGGAGGCCACCGTGGCCGACCAGGTCACCCTTGGCGTACCGGTCGGGGTGGGCGGCCAGGTCGTCGGCCTGCGCCTGGTCGACCGTGCCGAGCAGGGCGCGGGCGAACTCCCGGGTGGGGGCCAGGTCGAGCTTCTCGGCCCGGAACTTCGTCCCCGGCAGGTCGTAGATCCGGGACCGGATCTGCCGGTACGCCTCGTCGCGCAACGTCACCACCTCGACGAAGGCGCCCGGATCGGAGTCGGCGAGCCGTTTCGGAAGGTCGGTGAGGTCGACCGGGGGGCTGATCGGCGGCGTGACCGCCTTGAACGCCGCGTCGAGCTTCCCCACCAGGGCCTTGGCGTCGGTGACCTCGCTGGGCTGCAACCCGATCCGGACCACCGGCCGGGGCGTCACGATCGGCTTCCCCGCGCCGTCCAGCACCCCGGCCCGGGGGGCGGCGGTCCGCCGCAGCGTCAGCCGGTCACCCTTCTCCAACTGCTCGTGCAGCACCTGTGGCTCCCAGATCACCTGCCACTGGTCGTCGCCGTCGTGCTGCCGCAGCCGGACCGGCCGCTGGTAGGACCAGTTCACCCCGCCCGGCAGCGCCCACCGGATCTCGACCCGGGTGGTGGCGAGGTTCTTGGTGACCTCGGGGTCACCGCTGCGGCTCAGGGTGGGCGGGGTGGCGGCGAGGTCACCGGAGAGCTTCTTGATCTCCTCGGCGACGGCGGTGGCGGGCACCCTCGCCCCGGTCGGGTCGACGAAGCCCACCTTGTCCAGGTTGCCGGAGCGCCAGCCGGCGAGGAACGCCTCCACGCTGCCGTCGAGCCCGTCGTCGCCGGAGCAGCCGACCAGGGTGCCGGCCGCCAGCACCGAGACGGCCAGGGCCGCGAGACCCCGCCGCAGGGGAGTGCCAGGGCGGTGGTACGGGTACGACAGGGGCATGGAGCTGCACCTTCCGAGTGGCGGGCTGCCCTGCACGCTAGTACGCGATCGCCGCCCGTACTGCCCCGCGCGGTGTGGGCGAGGTGAAGAGGCGGGCGCGGAGGTGTGATGAACATCCCGGGACGGGGTACACGGCACCCGGCCGATCGGGCATCTGCAAGGGCTGCCTGGTCGGTGTCCCGAACCGGACGTCGCAGCGACGGTCCGCCGACGAAGGCACGAAGCGGCAGGGCCTAAGGTGGGGCGGCAGAGTGACCCACAACGCGGTGGGTCGTCGAGGGGAGTGGCACCCATGGACCGGCGTCCGGCGATCAAACCGGGACCCGACCTCCGGCAGAGCGACACCGGCCGGGACGACAGCTTCGATTCGGCCACCGACGGGGACAGCCCGCCGACCGACGGGGACGGCTACGGTCGACTCGACACCGGCGTGACCGGGATGACCGGTTCGAGCATCGACACCCTCTACGACCTGGGTCTTCCGATGGAAGCTCTCGGTGACGACGTGGAGGACGCCGCACTCGACGAGCCGGTGCCCAACGCCGAGCGCCTGGTGGCCCAGGCGGTGGCGCTGGCGGGTGACGACCACGACGCGGCGACCCTGGTGGGTCGGTTCTGGCGGTTCGCGCCGGACGAGGAGCTGATCGGGTTCACCGCCGAGGAGATGCTCGACGCGGCCCGCGCGCACCGGGACCTGGCCCAGCAGCGGGTGCCGGGCGAGCTGAAGCTGCGCATCCACGCACCCGACGCCGACCAGCACCACACCGTCGTCGAGATCGTCACCGACGACATGCCGTTCCTTGTCGACTCGGTCACCGCCCTGCTCAATGCCCACCACCTCGACGTACACCTGCTGGTGCACCCGCTGGTGGTGGTCCGGCGGGAGCCGCTGGGCCGGCTGAGCGAGGTCTCCGCCGACGTGGAGCCGGACGACGCCATCGCCGGTGACCTGGTCGAGAGCTGGATGCGGATCGAGATCGACCCGGTCCGCGACGCCGAGCTGCGGGACCAGCTGCGCCGCGAGTTGCAGCGGGTGCTCACCGACGTGCGGGAGGCCGTCGAGGACTGGCCCAGGATGCGCCAGCAGGCCCTGGCGCTCGCCGACGACCTGGCCTCCGCCCGGACGGCGGGCGACCGGCCGCCGGTGCCGGAGAAGGACATCACCGACTCGGTGGAGCTGCTGCGCTGGCTGGCCCACGACCACTTCACCTTCCTCGGCTACCGGGAGTACCGCCTGGTCGACTCCGGCGGGCAGGGCGGCCCCGCGCTGGAGGCCGTCCTCGGCACCGGCCTGGGCATCCTGCGGTCGGACTCGCCGGAGGCGCGGGCGCTGTCGTCGATGACGCCGGAGGCGCACGAGAAGGTGATGGAGAAGCGGCTGCTGATCATCACCAAGGCGAACTCCCGGGCCACCGTGCACCGCTCGGCCTACCTGGACTACATCGGGTTCAAGATCTTCGACTCGGCCGGCGAGGTGGTCGGCGAGCGGCGGTTCCTCGGCCTGTTCTCCACCGCGGCCTACCGGACCAGCGTCCGGGAGCTGCCTGTGGTCCGCCGCAAGGTGGCCGAGGTGCTGGACCGCTCCGGGCTGAGCCAGCGCAGCCACTCCGGCAAGGACCTGCTCCAGATCCTGGAGACCTACCCGCGTGACGAGCTGTTCCAGATCAAGACCGACGACCTCTACCACGCGGTGGTCGGCGTGCTGAGGATGGCCGGCCGCCGGCAGCTGCGGGTGTTCCTGCGCCGCGACGCGTACGGGCGGTTCATCTCCTGCCTGATCTACCTGCCCCGGGACCGGTTCACCACCCAGAACCGGCTGCGCATGCAGGACATCCTGCTGCGCGAGCTGAACGGGGTCGGGGTGGACTACACCACCCGGGTCACCGAGTCGATGCTGGCCCGGGTGCACTTCATCGTCCGGACCGACCCGAACCGGCCGCCCGGGGAGATCGACGCCGACCTGCTCGCCGAGGAGTTGGCCGACGCCACGAGGCTGTGGGACGACGACTACCGGCTGGTGCTGGAACGCAAACTCGGCGACGAGCAGTCCAAGCACCTGTTCGCCAGGTACGCCGACGCCTTCCCGGAGGGCTACAAGGACGGGCACACGCCGTACGAGGCGATGAAGGACCTGGCCAAGCTGGAGCTGCTGGAGGAGCCCGGCCAGCTGGAGATGCACCTGTTCCGCAAGCAGTGGGCACCCCAGCGCGACGTCGGGGCCGACGAGGCGATGGACGTCCGCTTCAAGGTCTACCGGTACGGCGAGCCGATGATGCTCTCCGCCGTGCTGCCGGTGCTGCACTCGCTCGGCGTCCGGGTGGTCGACGAGCACCCGTACGAGGTGGACCGGATCGACGGCCGGGTCTTCCTCTACGACTTCGGGCTGCGGCTGCCCGAGGGGCACCAGGAGCTGGCCGAGGTGCGCCCGCACGTGGAGAACGCCTTCGCCGCCGCCTGGCGGGGCGAGGCCGAGGTGGACGGCTTCAACGAGCTGGTCCTGCGCGGCGGCCTGACCTGGCGGCAGGTGGTGGTGCTGCGGGCGTACGCGAAGTACCTGCGGCAGACCGGGGCGGTCTTCTCCCAGGAGTACATGGAACAGACCTTCATCGCGTACCCGCAGATCGCCGCGCTGCTGGTGGAGCTCTTCGAGGTGCGATTCGTCCCGGACGGACGGAGCACCGAGCAGCGCCGGGAGCGCAGCGGCGAGCTGGTCGAGGCGATCGGGGCGGCCCTGGACGACGTGGCCAGCCTCGACCAGGACCGGATCCTGCGCGCCTACCTGACGTTGATGCAGGCCACCCTGCGGACCAGCTTCTACCAGAAGCGCGCCGACGGGCGACCCAAGCCGTACGTGGCGTTCAAGCTGGACCCGCAGGCCATTCCGGACCTGCCGGCGCCCCGGCCCAAGTTCGAGATCTTCGTCTACTCGCCCCGGTTCGAGGGTGTGCACCTGCGGTACGGGCCGGTGGCCCGGGGCGGGCTGCGCTGGTCCGACCGGCGGGAGGACTTCCGTACCGAGGTGCTCGGCCTGGTCAAGGCGCAGATGGTGAAGAACGCGGTGATCGTGCCGGTGGGCGCCAAGGGCGGCTTCGTGCTGAAGCAGAAGCCGGGGGACCGGGACGAGGCGGTCGCCTGCTACCAGGAGTTCGTCGGCGCGATGCTCGACGTCACCGACAACATCGTCTCCGGGGAGATCGTCCCGCCGACGGACGTGGTGCGGCACGACCCCGACGACCCCTACCTGGTGGTCGCGGCGGACAAGGGCACCGCGACGTTCTCCGACACCGCCAACCGGATCTCGGCCGCGCACTGCTTCTGGCTGGGCGACGCGTTCGCCTCCGGCGGTTCGGCCGGCTACGACCACAAGAGGATGGGCATCACCGCCCGGGGCGCCTGGGAGTCGGTCAAGCGGCACTTCCGCGAGCTGGGCCACGACACCCAGACGGCCGACTTCACAGTGGTCGGGGTCGGTGACATGTCCGGCGACGTGTTCGGCAACGGGATGCTGCTCTCCGAGCACATCCGGCTGGTGGCCGCGTTCGACCACAGGCACATCTTCCTCGACCCGGACCCGGACGCCGCCGCCTCGTACGCCGAGCGGAAGCGGCTGTTCGACCTGCCCCGGTCGTCCTGGGAGGACTACGACCCGAAGCTGATCTCCGAGGGCGGCGGGATCTTCCCCCGGGGCGCCAAGTCCATCCCGATCACCCCGCAGGTGCGGGCCGCCATCGGCCTGGCCGACGACGTCACCCAGCTCAGCCCGCCGGAGCTGATGAAGGCGATCCTCACCGCACCGGTGGACCTGTTCTGGAACGGCGGCATCGGCACCTACGTGAAGGCGTCCAGCCAGACCAACGCCGAGGTGGGCGACAAGTCCAACGACGCGATCCGGGTGGACGGCAGGAGCCTGCGCTGCCGGGTCGTCGGCGAGGGCGGCAACCTGGGCTGCACCCAGCACGGCCGGATCGAGTACGCGATGACCGGCGGCCGGATCTACACCGACTTCATCGACAACGCGGCCGGGGTGGACTGCTCCGACCACGAGGTGAACATCAAGATCCTGCTCAACACGGCGGTCGCCGACGGCGCGCTGGACGTCCCCGCCCGCGACGAACTGCTCGCCCAGATGACCGACGAGGTCGCCGAGCTGGTGCTGCGGGACAACTACGACCAGGCGCGGGCGATAAACAACTCGCAGGCCCAGGCCGCCTCGCTGCTGCCTGTGCACCGCCGGATGATCAGTGAGCTGGAACGGGCCGGTCAGCTCGACCGGGCGCTGGAGGCGCTGCCCCCGGACGAGGAGCTGGCGGTACGCACCGAGTCCGGGCTCACCGCGCCGGAGTTCGCGGTGCTGCTCGCGTACGTGAAGATCGTGCTGGAGCGGGAGATCCTCAACGAGGGCCTCGCGGACGAGGAGTGGACGACCGACGTCCTGGTCAAGTACTTCCCGACGCCGATGCGCGAGCGGTTCGCCGACCGGATGGCCCAGCACCGGCTGCGCCGGGACATCGTCACCACCGTCCTGGTCAACGAGGCGATCAACCGGGGCGGCATCTCGTTCGTCTTCCGGGTCGTCGAGGAGACGGCCGCGTCGGCGGCCGACGTGATCCGGGCGTACGTGGTGGTCCGCGAGGTCTTCGGGCTGCGGGAGCTGTGGGCCGCGGTCGAGGCGCTCGACAACCAGGTCTCGCCGGAGTTGCAGACGAGCGTCTACCTGGACACCCGGCGGCTGCTCGACCGGGCGGTGCGCTGGCTGGTGACCAACAGGCGCTCGCCGATCGACGTGCCGGCCGAGATCGACCGGCTCCGCGACGGGGTGGCCCGGCTGCTGCCCGACCTCCAGGAGCGGTTCCACGGCAGCGAGCGGGAGTCGCTGCGGGCGCACATCGACGCGATGACCGGCCGGGGACTGCCGCCCGACCTGGCCGAGCAGGCGACCCGGCTGATGTACAGCTTCGGTCTGCTGGACGTGGTGGAGACGGCCCGGACCGGTGGGCGGGACGTCGGCGAGGTGGCCTCGGTCTACTTCGTGCTCTCCGACCGGTTCCGGGTGGACTCGCTGCTGTCGAAGATCTCCCTGCTGCCGCGTGAGGACCGCTGGCAGACGCTGGCCCGGATGGCGCTGCGCTACGACCTGTACGCCGCGCTGGCCGCGCTCACCGGGGAGGTGCTCGACTCCACGCCGGACGACCTGCCGCCGCAGGAGCGGGTGCTCCAGTGGGAACAGTCGAACGCCACCTCGATCCACCGGGCGAACCGGGCCATGGGGGAGTTCGACGAGTCGCGGGCCGACCTCGCCTCGCTGTCGGTGCTGCTGCGACAGATCCGTACCCTGGTGCGGACGTCCGGCGCCGCCTGACCGTACGCCGACCCGCGCCTCCGGTTCGGAGGCGCGGGTCGTTTTCTCCCGCCCGCAGGTGCGGGTCCGCACGCGACAGTGGTCGCGGACGGGGTCAGGACGTCAGCGTGGCGAAGACGATCACGTTGTCCCGGTAGCTGCCCGCACCCTGGTCGAACTGGCCGCCGCAGGTCACCACCCGTAGTCCGGGGCGGTCGTTCGGGCCGTACACCTGCTCGGTGGGGAACTGCTCCTTGGGGTAGGACCGCACCTCGTCGACGGTGAAGGTGGCGACGCTACCGTCCGCCCGGGTCACCGCGACGAGGTCGCCCGGCAGCAGCGCGCCGAGTTGGAAGAAGACCGCCGGACCGAGCTTCGCCGAGTCGACGTGCCCGACGATCACCGCGTTGCCGGTCTCGCCGGGGCTGGTCCCCGGCTCGTACCAGCCGGCGCGCTGGGCCTGGTCCAGCGGGGGCACCTGGACCGTGCCGTCCGGGTTGGTGCCCAACGGCATGATCTCCGCGTTGACCCCGATCTTGGGGATGGTGATGGTGGTGGGGGCGGACCGGGGCAGCGGAACGGGACCCGGTGGGACGCTCGCGTCGGCGGGCACCTGGGCGTCCGGGTCGTCCACCGGCCCGGTGTCCTCGCCGGGGGTGGTCGCCGGGGCGGGCTGCGGCGCGGACTGGGCCGCGGGCTGCGGTGGACGCGGCGGGGGCGCGCTGCGGATCGACGCACCGACCAGGCCGGAGCCGGCCATGGCGAGTAGGACGACGACGGCCGCGCCGGCGGCACGCCACGGTCTCCCGTGACGGCCGCCGGCCCGTGTCGCCGTCAGGTCAGCCGAGCTCATCGGCCCGACGCCGACGCATCAGCACGATGCCGCCGAGGGCTGCCGCACCGATCATGCCCGCTCCACCGGCGACCATGCTCCGGTCGGCACCGGTGGTGGTCATCCCACCGTCGCCGCCGTCGACGTGCCCCTTCGGCAGGACGACCAGTTCGCCCTCGCCGCACGAGCCCTCCAGCTCGTACTTGCCCGGACGGGCGTCCTCGGAGACCTTGGCTTCGCCGTAGTAGACGAAGTCCTTCTTGTGCTCCCAGCCGCCCTCGTCCTTGCCGTAGCCGGACTCCTCGTCCTGGCCGTACTCGTCGTGGCCCAGCCACTCCTCCTCGCCGTAGCCCGGCTTGCCGTGTTCGTCGGACTCTTCGCCCGCACCCGGCTTGCCGTGTTCGTCGGACTCTTCGCCCGCACCCGGCTTGCCGTGTTCGTCGGGCTTGCCGTGCTCTTCGCCCTTGCCCTCTTCGCCCTTGCCGTGTTCGTCGGACTCTTCGCCCGCACCCGGCTTGCCGTGTTCGTCGGGCTTGCCGTGCTCCTCACCCTTGCCCTCTTCGCCCTTGCCTCCGTGGTCCGGGCCCTGGTCGGCGGCCATGAAGCCACCGCCCTGACCGTCGGCCGGGGGCTGCCCCCCGCCGTCGGCCGGAGGCTGTCCACCCTCGGCCGGGGGCTGGGGCTTGGGACCGTTGCCGTCGGGGCCCTTTCCGTCCGGGCCCTTGCCGTGGTCCTCGCCCTTGCCCTCCTCGCCCTTGCCGTGTCCCTCGTCCTTGCCGTGCTCTTCGCCCTTGCCCTCTTCGTCCTTCCCGTCGCCGTGGTCCTCGCCCCGGCCGTCGGCCGGCTTGAGCTTGACCTTGCCGGTGACCTTGGACCAGACGAAGGCCTGCTCCTGCGGTTCCGGGCAGATGGCGATGAGTTTGACCTCCTCGCCGGGCTTGACGACGTGCGGCTTGGCGAAGACCTTGCCGTCCCGGCTCTCGCCGTCGTGGTGACCGTCCGCGAACGCGATCCCCGGCGAGAAGACCAGAAGGGACGCGCCACCGAGAGCGGCACCCGCGACGACCTTCCCGAGCATCTTGTTAGCCATGACCTGCGTCACTCCATCCCCTGTTGTCCTGAGCCCGACGACAGTCGAGCTATGACCGACGTTAGACCGTTTCACGACTTATCCGGGGAAAGATTCGTGTTTTCGGCTTTACCGATGATCACGGCTTTACGGGTTCAAGGCCGGTTGTGTCGGCATTGTCGCCACGGTGCGCGGTTGCTGTCCGCCCGGCGGAGCTGGGCGGGGATACGCTCGACGGGGTCGGAGTCACCTGGCGGGCGTTGCGGGCAGGTTGCCGCGAGGTATCGAGCCATTGCCATGGAAGCGCTCCCATGCAAGAATCCGTGTACGCGGTTCGGGGAGCCACACCGCGTGCGGCAGATGTCGAGGGCAACCGGTGCACCGGACGACGTCACCGCCGACCGGTCCCACGGGACCGGTGCAGCTCGCCACCACCACGCCCGTCCCCCCAGGCCGGGCACCCCCGAGATGTCCCGTTGGCGCCGGGGTCGTCCGTACCCCAGGACGCTCACGCGCCACTTGCCGGTCCCCACGCGGTGCCGGTCTCGCCCAAGGAGTGCAAAAGGCATGAATCTGTGGAGAAGTCTGTCCGCCCGACGCCGGGCGTTCGCCCTCACCGGGGCGAGCGTGCTGGTCGCGGGCGGGCTCGTGACCATCCCGGTCACCGCGGCGCAGGCCGCCACCCAGTGCAGCATCGACTACACCAGCAACGACTGGTCCGGTGGTTTCACCGCGAGCGTCACCATCCGCAACGTGGGTGACCCGATCAGCTCCTGGAACCTCGGCTTCACCTTCCCCAACAGCAGCCAGCGGGTCACCCAGGGCTGGTCGGCCAAGTGGACGCAGAGCGGCCAGAACGTGACCGCCACCAACGAGGCCTACAACGGCTCGCTGGGCCGTGGGGCCAGCACCACCCTCGGCTTCAACGGCTCGTGGAGCGGCAGCAACCCCAAGCCGACCTCGTTCACCCTGAACGGCGTGGTCTGCAACGGTGGCGTCACGCCCACCACCGCGCCGCCGACCACCGCGCCGCCCACCACGGCCCCGCCGACCACCGCGCCGCCCACGACGGCGCCGCCGACGACTCCGCCGGTCACCACCCCGCCGGGGCAGAAGGTGGACAACCCGTACGCCGGGGTCAAGGGCTACGTGAACCCGGAGTGGAAGGCCCACGCGGACGCCGAGGCCGGTGGCAGCCGGATCTCCAACAACCCGACCGCGGTGTGGCTGGACCGGATCGCCGCGATCAACGGCACCACCGACAGCAGCTCCAACGGCGCGATGGGCGTCAAGGACCACCTGGACGCAGCACTCGCCCAGGGTGCCGGCTACATCCAGTTCGTGATCTACAACCTGCCCGGCCGGGACTGCTCGGCGCTCGCCTCCAACGGTGAGCTGGCCGCCGACGAACTGCCGCGCTACAAGTCGGAGTACATCGACCCGATCGCCGCGATCCAGAGCAACGCCAAGTACGCCAGCCTGCGGATCATCAACATCGTCGAGATCGACTCGCTGCCGAACCTGGTGACCAACACCTCCGGCAACGCCGGTGGCACCGTGCAGTGCGACGTGGTGAAGGCCAACGGCGCGTACGTCAACGGCGTCGGCTACGCCCTGGCCAAGCTGGGCCCGATCGGCAACGTCTACAACTACATCGACGCCGGTCACCACGGCTGGCTGGGCTGGGACACCAACTTCGGCCCGACCGCCGACATCCTGAAGACCGCCGCCGTCGCGTCCGGCAGCACCGTGAACAACGTGCACGGCTTCATCACCAACACGGCGAACTACTCCGCCCTGAAGGAGCCGTACATCAAGATCACCGACTCGGTGAACGGCCAGACCGTCCGCCAGTCCAAGTGGATCGACTGGAACTTCTACGTCGACGAGCTGACCTTCGCCCAGGCGTTCCGCGACAAGCTGGTCTCGGTCGGCTTCAACAGCAACATCGGCATGCTGATCGACACCTCCCGCAACGGCTGGGGCGGCACCGCCCGGCCCACCGGCCCGGGTGCGACGACCAGCGTCGACACCTACGTCAACGGTGGTCGTGTCGACCGTCGGCTCCACGCCGGCAACTGGTGCAACCAGGCCGGTGCGGGCCTCGGCGAGCGGCCGAAGGCCAACCCCGAGCCGGGCATCGACGCCTACGTCTGGGTGAAGCCCCCGGGTGAGTCCGACGGCTCCAGCTCCCTCATCCCGAACAACGAGGGCAAGGGCTTCGACCGGATGTGCGACCCGACCTACACCGGTAACGCCCGTAACGGCAACAGCATGAGCGGCGCCCTGCCCAACGCGCCGATCTCCGGCGCCTGGTTCTCCGCGCAGTTCCAGGAGCTCATGAAGAACGCCTACCCGGCGCTCTGACGAACCTGCCCGCCGCGGCTGGAGTGAGGCACTGACGCGGTAGGGCGCACCCGGGCCCCCGGTCCGACCGAGAGGTTGGACCGGGGGCCCACCCGTATGCCAGGGCGCGGGCTCAGGGAACTGTGCGTTCCACAGCGGCCCGGCCCAGCTCGGCCAGATCCCGCCGGGCCCGTTCCAGGTTCTCCGGCGTCAGGTCCTGCCCGCGCGCCATGACCAGGTCCTCCGGCTCCCAGGGCTGCTCGGCCCCGGTACGGATGCCGTCCCCGCCGGCCCCGGTGCCGGTCCCGGTGGCCCCGGTGCCGGCCGCGTACGGGTCACCGATCAGGTCGCCGGGCTGGGCGTCGGTCGCCGCCGGCCGGTCACCCGGCGCGGTGAACGTCGGGTCGTCCGGGTCGGTGCCACCGGCGCCGGCCAGCTGCGGCACGGTGGAGTCGTCGTCCACCGCGGCGGCCACCTCCGGGCTCTCCTCCATCGGTCGGCTCGGGTCACGATCGGTCATGGTGCCGCCCTCCTGTCCCAGACGCGTTCCCGCGATCCGGGTACCCCGTCCGGGCGGCCCCATGCCGGGAGCGGATCAGACCTCCCGGGCCTCCTCGGTGGTGGGCGGCACCACCGGGCGCAGCCACTGCCAGGCCAGCATGAACAGCCCGAAGGCCAGCATCGCCAGCCCGGCCCAGAGGTTGATCCGGACGCCCTGTGCCTTGTCGATCTCGGCAGCCGAGTCGAAGACGCCGACCAGCCCGACGATCACCCCGTACGCGACGAAGAGGCCACCGATCACCCGGCGGATGTCGAACAGCCGGGCGGCGGCGGACCGCTTCCGTTCGTTCTCGGTCTCCTCGACCTGCGGGTCGTTCGCCCGCTCGCTGTGCTGGTCCATGTCCTACGCCTCCCTCTCGTGACCGACCGGGCTCAGAAGACCGGGATGTAGAAGAGCACGGCCAGCACCAGCGCGATCGCGCCGAGCAGCACCGGCGACCGCCACCAGACCTGGTCCCCGGTGAGCACGTCGCCCTTCAGGTCGACCCCGCCCATGCCGTAGACCAGACCCTTCAACTCCTCGGCCCGCTTGGGCCGGGTCAGCGGGGTGACCACCGCGGCCACCACGGCGACCGTGACGAACGCGATGCCCGCGCCCCAGAAGCTCTCCTCCAGGTCGGAGTTGAAGTGCACCACGCCGGCCTTGTAGAGCAGGTAGGTCGCCAGCGCGGCCAGGGTGCCCGCCAGCAGCGACCAGAAGCCGGCCAGCGCGCTCATCCGCTTCCAGAACATGCCGATGATGAAGGTCGCGAAGAGCGGGGCGTTGAACAGCGAGAAGAGCGCCTGGATGTAGTTCATGATGTTGCTGAACCCGGCGGCGATGAACGCGGTGCCGATGCCGACCACCACGCCGGCCACTGTCGCGATCCGACCGATCCGGATGTAGTACTCGTCGGGCCGGTCCCTGCGGACGTACGCCTGCCAGATGTCGTAGGTGAAGACGGTGTTGAAGCCGCTGACGTTGGCCGCCATGCCGGCCATGAACGAGGCGACCAGGCCGGTGACCGCGATCCCGAGCACCCCGTTGGGCAGCAGGTCGCGCATCAGCAGCGGAATGGCGTTGTTGTAGACCAGGTCGCCGGACTCGGCACCCAGCCCCTTGACGGTGACCAGCGCGATCAGGCCGGGGACCACTGTCACCACCGGGATGACCAGCTTCGGGTACGCGGCGATGATCGGCGTACGCCGGGCGGCGCTCATGTTCTTGGCCGACAGCGCCCGCTGCACCTCGGCGAAGTTGGTCGTCCAGTAGCCGAAGGACAACACGAAACCGAGCCCGAACACGATGCCCAGCCAGTGCGCGCCGAGCGGGTTGGCGGTGCTGCCGGTGCCCTCCCAGGCGTGCAGTCCGGCCTCACCCAGCTTGGAGTCGCGGACCGACTCCATCAGGCCGGACCAGCCGCCCACCTTCACCAGGCCGATGACGGTGATCGGCACCAGACCGGCCACGATGACGAAGAACTGGAGCACCTCGTTGTAGATCGCGCCGGTGAGCCCGCCGACGGTGATGTACGCCAGCACGATCGCCGCGCCGACGACGATCGCCAGCCAGAGCGGCCAGCCGAGCAGCGCCTGCATGATCAGCGCCAGCGCGTACAGGTTGACCCCGGCGATCAGCACCTGGGCCACCGCGAAGCTGATCGCGTTCAGCAGGTGGGTCGGGCGGTTGAACCGCAGCCGCAGGTACTCGGGGACGCTGCGCACCCGGGAGCCGTAGTAGAAGGGCATCATCACGATGCCCAGGAAGATCATCGCCGGCACGGCGCCGATCCAGTAGTAGTGGACGGTCATGATGCCGTACTGCGCGCCGTTGGCGGCCATCCCGATGATCTCCAGCGCGCCCAGGTTGGCCGAGACGAAGGCCAGACCGGTCACCCAGGCGGGCAGCGAACGCCCGGAGAGGAAGAAGTCGACGCTGGTGCGGATCGCCCGGCGGGCGGCGAAGCCGACGCCCAGCACGGTGACGAAGTAGAGCGCGAGGATGCCGTAGTCCAACACGTTCATGTTCAGTCTGAGTCCGGCACCGTCCATCGTCCCGCCACCCTTCCGCCGCGCCGTCGGCACTCGCCGGGGGCGCTATTACCCCTCGTGCGGAGTTTCATGCCGTCCGTCCGGGTCGAACTCGGGGTGAGCCGACGACGCCCCGGCCGGGAGTGGCTCCGGCCGGGGCGTCGACTGGTTCGGCAATGGTGGTCGGGTCTGCGCCAGGGCCTCGGCGGCCCGGTGCGCGGGGTCAGCGGCCCAGCACGCGGTCCAGGAAGTCCCGGTACTGGCGGACCGCCACCCGGAGCTGCTCGGTGTCGGCCTCACCGGCACCCTGCCAGCCACCCAGCTTCTCCTTCTGCGCGGCAAGCGCCTCGGAGAGGGCGTGGATCGCCTCCTCGACGAGCGACTGCGCCTCGTCGGCAGCGGCCCGGGGGTCGTCGACGAAACGGAGCTGGACGTCGCGCCAGCGGTCCCGGAACCCCTGCGCGGCGTCCGCCTCGAACAGGGTGGCGGCGTCGCTCGGCACGTTCCCGGTGGACACCTGGCCGGCATCCGCCGCCACCGCCGCACCTGCCGCGCCGCCGTCGGCCGCCACCGTCGTCACCCCGCCGGAGGCCGCCGCGTCGGGGTCGACCAGGGCGGGGTCGGCGCTGCCGTATCCGGCGGTGTCGGTCTCCGACAGGTCGCCGGGAGCGACCCGGTCGACGACGTCCGGGCCGCCGTGCCGCCCCCGGTCGTGGATCCGGTCCGCCGCGGTCGGGTCGGCCCGCTCGTCGTCGAACGGCTCGGTACGCCCCGGTGCCCCGTCGCCGGGCAGTGCGGTGTCCTCGTCCCGGGCGTCCCGTTCGTCCTGCGGTCGCCCACCGGCCAACGCCGACGCGGCTACCGCATCGCCCACGCTCGTCGCCCCGAAGGCGGTCGGCAGGGGAGCCGGCTCGTGGAACTCCGGGCGGCCGTCGCCGTCCGGGTCGGTCACGGTGTCCCGGTCGGCCCTGGCGTCCCCGTCTGTGGCGTCGGTGTACCCCGCGTCCGGGGGTGGCACCGCCACCGGAGTGGACCGGACGGTCTCCGGGTGGTCGTTGTCGAGCTGTCGTTCTTCCTGGCGCATGACGGTGTTCTCCTCAGCGGGTGGTGGCGTCCTGGGCGCTGTCCGGGTGCTGCTGTTCGGTGGGGCGGTGTCCGACAGGTTCCTCGCCGAGCAGGTCGGCGAAGAGGGCCCGGTAGTGGACGACCGCCTGGCGGAGGTCCTCGGTGCCGGCCTCGCCCCGCTCGTTGCGTACCCGGATCTCGTGCGCCTCCCGGTAGTGGGTCAGGGTGCGGGCGTGCTCCACCGAGAGGTGGGCTGCCTGCTCGGTGAACTCCCCGGTCGGGTAACCGCGGTCGGCGATCAGTCGGCTGACCAGCTCGTCGGCGTCGCCGACGGTTTCCGCCGGCGAGTCGACGAAGCGGACCTGGAGCTCCTCCCAGGCGGCGGCGTAACGGGCCCGGTCCTGCGGGCTGAGCGGGGTGAGCTCCAGCTCCGCGTGGCGGCGCTCCCGTTCGCGCAGTTCCCGCTCGGCGGCACCGCGGCTGTCCTGCTCGGCGACCACCCGGTCGTACTCCGGGCCGAACCGGGACCTGAGGGCACGCCGGCGGTTGGCCACCACGGCCACGGCGACCAGCGCCGCCACCACCAGTACGACGAGAACCAGTAGGACTATCTGCGTGGGCGACATGGCTCCTCCTTCCTCTGCGGTATTCCCTCCCCGCACTGATCACCAATCCCGATCCGCTGAATTTCCTCCACCGGGTGCCGCCGCGGACCGCGCCGAACCGGTCACCACGGACGTGGGGCACGATCCGGGTGGAAAAACCTGATCACGATTCCGGTCGGCCGCCGGGGAGCGGCCGACGGGTCGACGTGGGCCTGCTGCCCACCGTCGATGCCTGGTCAACCTGGTGGCGACCCGATGCTCCGCAGGCCCGCGCGGGGAGGTCGGCGGACCGGGCGACGACGACGCAGCGGTGACGCCGGGGGACGCACGGTAGTGCTGAGCGTCAGGATTACGTATCCTGCCCAAGGTGCCGTGCCGGTGCCCGGCGCCGATGCCGGAACCACCCGGCCACCGCCGACACTCCGCCCCGGGCGAGGACTGATGGACACCCGCGACTGGCCGATCCGCGCCAAGCTGACCGCCCTGGTCGTCACCCCGGTGGCCGCCCTGCTGGCGCTCTGGATCTTCGCCACCACGTTGACCTTCGGGCCGGCGCTCGACCTGCTCGCCGCCCGGACCCTGCTGTCGGACTTCGGTCGTCCCGGCGAGCGGGTGGTGGCCGAGCTGCAACGCGAGCGCCGGGCCTCGGTGGTCCAACTGGCCGGCACCGAGACCCTGCCCGCCCTCGCCGAACAGCGGCGACGCACCGACGAGGCGATCCTCGAACTCCGTCGGAGGATGGCCGGCGAGCAGCTCCGGGACGCCGCCGGCGACCTGCTCGACGCCCGGCTCGACGCGCTCGGCGCCGCCCTGGAGGCGCTGCCGGCCGGTCGGGGATTCATCGACCGCAGGCAGGTCGACCGGGCCGGTGCGATCGGGCTCTACAGCGGAATGATCTCCTCGGCGTTCCAGGCGTTCGCCGCGACGGCGGCCCTGCCCGACGCCGAGCTGAACCGGCAGGCGCTCGCCCTGACCGCGGTCGGCCGCTCCCGTGAGCTGCTCGGCCAGACCGACGCGGTGCTGGCCGGTGCGTTCGTCACCGGCCGGTTCACCGAGGGCGAGCACCTACGGCTGGTGCAGACCATCGCCAACGAGCGGTTCCTCGTCGAGACGGCCGTGGCCGACCTGCCGGCCGCCGACCGGGCCGCCTACCAGCGGCTGGTGGAGGGGGAGGCGTTCGTCCGGCTGCGCACCATGCAGGAGCGGCTGCTGACCGCCGGGCCGTCCGCCGCTCCACCCGTCGACGCGCGGAACTGGCAGGCCAGCCAGGAAGCGGTCCAGCAGGAGTTGCGGGACTTCGAACTGAGTCAGGCCGACGGGCTGGCCGAGCGCTCCGTACCGGTCGCCGTCACGATCCTGGTCCGGCTCGGTGCCGCCGGGGTGTTGGGGCTCGTCGCGATCGTGGTGTCGCTGCTGGTCGCCGTCCGGGTCGGCCGGACGCTGGCCCGCCGGTTGACCGCGGTCCGCAGCGCCGCGCTCGAACTGGCCGGGCACCGGCTGCCCGACGTGGTGGCCCGGTTGCGCCGGGGCGAGCCGGTCGACGTGGCCCGGGAGGCACCGCCGCTGTCCTACGGCGCGGACGAGATCGGCGACGTGGGCCGGGCGTTCACCGAGGTCAGCCGGGTGGCGGTCCGCTCGGCGATCGACGAGGTGACACTGCGACGCGGGTTGAACGAGGTCTTCCTCAACCTCGCCCGACGCAGTCAGGGGCTGGTGCACCGGCAGCTCGCCGTGCTCGACCGGATGGAGCGCCGCGCCGAGGACCCGGACGAACTGGCCGAGTTGTTCCGCGTCGACCACCTGGCGACCCGGCTGCGCCGGCACGCCGAGGACCTGGTCATCCTGGCCGGGGCGGCCCCGGGGCGGGGCTGGCGGCAGCCGGTCGCCGTGCTGGACGTGCTGCGCGGCGCGATCTCCGAGGTGGAGGCGTACGACCGGGTGGACATCGGTCGGGTCGAGTCGGCCGGGCTGCTCGGCCGGGCCGTCGCCGACGTCATCCACCTGCTCGCCGAGCTGATCGAGAACGCCACCGCGTTCTCCCCACCGCAGCGTCGGGTCGAGGTGACCGGGGCGGCGACGGCCGACGGCTACCTCGTCGAGATCATCGACCACGGGCTCGGGATGTCCCCGCAGGCGGTCGAGGACGCCAACCGGCGACTTGCCACCCCGCCGGAGTTCGACCCGGCCGACAGCGCCCGGCTCGGCCTGTTCGTGGTGTCCCGGCTGGCCGCCCGGCACGACGTCCGGGTCACTCTGCGGGCCGGGACCACGGTCGGGCTCACCGCGCTGGTGCACGTCCCGGCCGACCTGGTCACCGAGGAACCGCCTGTCGCCCCGCCGGCCCGCGACCGGCCGGCGACCCGGTTGACCACCCTGCCCCGGCCACGGACCACCCGGGCCGTCCGGGCCCGGCCGGAGCCGACCGTGCTGCCGTTCGCCCCGGCCCGTACCTCCTCGGTGGAGGCGGCCCCCGACGGCGAGGGGCTGCCCCGCCGGGTCCGTCGCCAGGGGCCGGTGGCCCGCCCACGTCCGGCAGCCGGTCACGACGCGCCCACCGCCCGCTCGCCCGAGGAGGTACGGCGGCAGATGTCGGCCCTCCAGGCCGGTACCGCCCGGGGTCGCCTGGAGAGCAGCGGCGTCCATCCGGTGTCGCCGGTCCGGCCCGACCCGACCGTCGGTGACGACCCGGGGAGGCGGGACGACGCCGTTGCACAGTCGCCGGCCGGTCCGGTGGCGACGCCCGATTCCACCGCGACTGAGAGGGACGCCTAGTGGTGCACACGACAAGGCAGAACGCCGACCTCGGCTGGTTGCTCGACGAGCTGGTCGAGCGGGTGCCGGCCGCCCGGCAGGCGGTGGTCCTCTCCGCCGACGGCCTGCTGCTCGGCGCCTCCGCCGGGCTGGAGCGCGCCGACGCCGAACACCTCTGCGCACTGGCGTCGGGCTTCTCCAGCCTGGCCAAGGGGGCCAGCAGGCAGTTGGCCGCCGGTGGGGTGCGGCAGACCGTGGTGGAGATGGAGGAGGCGTACCTCTTCGTGACCGCCGCCGGGCAGGGCGCCTGCCTCGCGGTCGCCTGCGCGGCGGACGCCGACATCGGCCTGGTGGCGTACGAGATGGCGATGCTCGTCGTCCGGGTCGGCGAGAACCTGACCGCGCCGGCCAGGGCGGCGGTGGGGATCGCCGATGCGGGCTGAGCAGCCGGGCCCCCAGCACGAGTGGTTGGACGGTGCGGCCGGCCCGGTCGTCCGCCCGTACACCCTCACCGGTGGTCGGGTGCGGCCCGCCGTCGGCGGCTTCGACCTGGTGGCCTTCGTCCTGGCCGCGGCGGGCGTCGACCCGTACGGTCAGCCGGGCCTGCAACCGGAGCACCGCCGGCTGGTGGAGTACGCCCGGCACCCGGTGGCGGTCGTGGACCTCGCCGCCGACCTGGACCTCGCCCTCGGGGTGGTCCAGGTCCTCCTCGGTGACCTGCTCGCCCGGGGGCTGGTCACCGTGCACGAGCCGCCGGCCACCGCCGGCATTCCCGACGACGACATCCTCAAGGCGGTGGTCAGTGGACTACGTGCGCTCTGATCGCGACTCCTCACCGGCCAGGCTGCCCCTGGCCCTGAAGATCCTCATCGCCGGCGGTTTCGGCGCCGGCAAGACGACCCTGGTGAGCGCGCTCAGTGAGGTCCGGCCGTTGCAGACCGAGGAGGTGCTGACCGACGCCGGCATCGGCACCGACGACCTCTCCGGGGTGGAGGGCAAGTCGACCACCACGGTGGCGATGGACTTCGGTCGGATCACCATCACCGACGATCTCCAGGTCTACCTGTTCGGCACCCCGGGGCAGGACCGGTTCTGGTTCCTCTGGGACGAGTTGGCCTTCGGCGCGCTCGGCGCGGTGGTGCTGGCCGACACCCGTCGGCTGGCCGACTGCTTTCCGTCGATCGACTACTTCGAGCAGCGCGGCATCCCGTTCGTGGTGGGGGTCAACTGCTTCGAGGACACCCGCCGGTTCGGCGTCGACGCGGTCCGGCAGGCGTTGGACATCGAGCCGGAGGTGCCTGTGGTGCTCTGCGACGCCCGGGACCGGCAGTCCGGCAAGCTGGTGCTGATCTCGCTGGTCGAGCACGTGGCGCGGCAGCGCGGCGAGCCGGTGCCGGTAGGCTGACCGACCCGGTCCGGTTCGACGGAGGGTGGTGCGGTGACGGGCACGATCGTGCACATCGGTGGTTACACGGCGCAGACGGGTGGGCGTGGTGAGGGCATCGTCGCCGCCCGACGGGATCCGGAGTCGGGGGAGTTGACCCCCCTCGGCACGGTCGCGGTGACCCCGGCACCGTCCTTCCTCGTCCGCCATCCCGACCGGCCGGTGCTCTACGCGGTCAACGAGCTGCCGGAGGGGCAGGTCAGTGCCTTCGACGTCGATCCCGACGGCGGGCTGACCCCGTTGGGGGTGTGGTCGACCGGGGGTGCCGAGCCGGCCCACCTGGCGGTCGCCCCCGACGGTGGGCACCTCTTCGTCGCCAACTACGGCGGAGGCAGCGTCGCCGTCCTGCCGTTGGACGGACGCGGGGTGCCGGGGGAGCGCACCGACCTGGTGGTGCACCAGGGGCACGGCCCGGATCCGGAGCGTCAGGAGCAGGCGCACTGCCACATGGTGTCGCCGGATCCCGGCGCCGGCCCGCTGCTCGCCGTGGACCTGGGCACCGACTCGGTCTACCGCTACGACCTGGACGTCGGCTCGGGCCGGCTGACGCCGCGGGCGCCCCGGGTGCGGACGGTCCCCGGTACCGGCCCCCGGCATCTGGCCCGGCACCCCGACGGGCGGCGCTGCTGGCTCGTCGGCGAGCTGGACGCGACGGTGACCGCCTACGAGGTGACCGCCGACGGGGTGCTGCACCAGCGGGGTCGGGTGGACGCCAGTGCGCGGGCCGGTCACGTCCAGCCGTCGGAGGTCACCGTCGGGCCGGACGGCCGGTTCCTCTACGTGGGTAACCGCGGGGTGGGCACGGTGGCGGTCTTCGCCCTCGACGGGGAGCTGCCCCGGCTGGTCGACGAGGTGGCCACCGGCGGGGAGTGGCCCCGCCACTTCGCGCTGCGCGGGCGGCACCTCTATGTGGCCGACGAGCGGGCCGACATGATCCGGGTGTTTTGGGTCGACCCCGACTCGGGCGTGCCGTCGCCGGTGTGCGAGCCGTTCCCCACCCCCAGCCCCACCTGCGTACTGCCCTGATCCCTGGGCTGTCCGGTGTGGTTCAGTGCCACGTCACGAGACTGTTTGGTTACGCAGAGTGGGAAAACGGTGATCAACTGTTTCTCCTGCGTAACTTTCGTCCGAACGGTCATGGCAGAAAGCGAACGAGATACGCAAGATGGTCAGCGTGTCTGGCCGCCATCGCATGCGTTCAACAATCCGTGGAGCGGGCGCCGCCGCGGCGGCGACCGCGCTCGTCGTCGTGGTCGCGGGTTCCTGGGTCGGCTACCAGCAGTTGGCGGGACCGTCCTGTTCCGGTGAGATCCAGCTCGGCGTGGCTGCCGCGCCTGAGGTCGCGCCGGCTGTCGAGGCGGCGGCGGCCCAGTGGATGGCGGACGGGGCCGCTGTCGGCGGGACCTGCATCAAGGTGAACGTCACCGCCTCCGAGCCGGTGGAGGTGGCCGCCGCGGTGGCCAGCAAGCACGGGGCCAGCCTCGCCGGGGTGGGGCAGGCGAGCGGCACCGCGGTCACCCCCGACGTCTGGATTCCCGACTCGTCGACCTGGCTGCTGCGCCTCAAGAGCGGCGGCGCCACCGCGTTCGCGCCGGGCAACGGCGCCTCGATCGCCCGCAGCCCGGTCGTGGTGGCCATGCCACAGCCGGTGGCCGCCACCAAGTTCGGCTGGCCGGACAAGAAGCTCACCTGGAACGACATGCTGCGCGCCGTACGCAGCGACAAGCCCCTGCGGGCCGGCATCGTCGAGCCGACCCAGGACGCCGCCGGGCTCTCCGGCCTGCTCTCCCTCACCGCCGCCGCCAGCGGCGGCGGTGGCGACGCCCAGCAGGCGACCACGGCCGCCCTGCGGGCACTGGCCACCGGTCGCTCGGCGCTGCGGCAGGACCTGTTGGCCCGGTTCCCACGCTCCAACGACCCGACGTCCATCGCCAGCGCGCTCGGTGCCGCCGCGCTCTCCGAGGAAGACGTCATCGCCTACAACAGCACCAAGCCGCCGATCCCGCTGGCCGCGCTCTACCTGGAGCCGTCGCCGATGCCGCTGGACTACCCGTACGCGGTGCTCCCCGGGATCGACCAGGCCAAGTCGTCGGCCGCGAAGGTGCTCTTCGAACTGCTCACCACGCAGGGCTTCAAGAACCGGCTGGCGGTCCAGTCGCTGCGCGCCCCGGACGGCAACTGGGGCGACGGCTTCCAGGCGCCACAGGGTGCGCCGAGCCCGGCCGGCGGCGGTACGGCCGTGCCCCCGGCCGGTGGGACCGCCGCGGGCGGCCTGGACCCGGTGGCCATCGACCGGGCGGTCTCCGGATGGTCGATCGCCACCCAGTCGGGGCGGATGCTCTGCGTCATCGACGTCTCCGGCTCGATGAAGACCCCGGTCCCGTCGGCCAACAACGCCAGCCGGGAGCAGGTGACCGTGGCGGCGGCCAGCCGGGGCCTGAACCTCTTCGACGACTCCTGGTCGATCGGGCTGTGGACCTTCTCCACCAAGCTGGTCGGCTCGCGGGACTGGCGGGAGATCGAGCCGATCAACCCGCTGTCCGGCAACCGGGGCAAGTTGGAGCAGGGGCTCGCCGGCATCCGCCCGTCCAGCGGCGACACCGGCCTGTACGACACCATGCTGGCGGCGTACAAGACCGTCCAGGACGGTTGGGAACCCGGCCGGGTCAACTCGGTGGTGCTCTTCACCGACGGCAAGAACGAGGACGACGACGGCATCTCCCAGCCCGCCCTGATCAGCCGGCTCAAGCAACTCAACGACCCGGAGCGGCCGGTGCAGGTGGTCGTCATCGGCATCGGTAGCGAGGTCTCCAAGGCCGAACTCCAGTCGATCACCAACGTCACAGGTGGCGGCGCCTTCGTCACCGAGGACCCGTCCAAGATCGGTGACATCTTCCTGAAGGCCATCGCGTTGCGTCCGAACGCACCTCGCTGAGCCCTCACACAGAGCAGAGGAACCCGCCGCGCCGGGCAAACCGGTGCAGTGGTGCCCTTTCCGGCTCCGGCCGGGTAGAGAAACTGACGGTAATGCGTCCGAAGCAATCGGTGTACGTCGTTGTAGGGCAGGATGTTGGGAGCGCCCCGGTGGTGGGCCCGCACCGGTGAACACCAGGCCCGGAAGCGACCAGTGTGATGTGGGGGAGGTTGGGTGACCCCGGCGACGCTGTCCACGCCCGTCCGTACTCCGCCGTCGGCGCCAGCTGGCCGGTCGGCGGGTACCCGATCCCAGACCAGCCAGCGGGGCTACGTACGCACGCTCGTGGTGCTGGACACCGCCGTGCTGTCGCTCGCGGTCCTCGCCGGCTACGCCACCCGGTTCGGCGACGCGGTGCCGCGCGGCTCCGAGATCCCGTACGTGGTGGTGGCCCCGGCCCTGGTGCTCGTCTGGTTGGTCTCGCTCAAGGCGCTGCGCTGCTACGACAACCGGGTGCTCGGCTACGGCGCGGACGAGTACCGGCGGGTCAGCGGGGCCAGCCTGCGACTCGCCGGCGGGGTCGCGATCGCCGGGTACATCTTCGACGCCGGGGTCTCCCGGGGCTTCCTCGGCATCTCCTTCGCCGTCGGCACGGTCGGCCTGGTGGTCACCCGGTTCGCCGCCCGTAAGGCGCTGCACCGGGCCCGCTGCCGGGGTGGCGGCTGGTCCCGTCGGGTCCTCGTCGTCGGGGACACCGCGCACGTGTTGGAGCTGGTGCACACCCTGCGCCGGGAGCCGTACGCGGGCTACCACGTGGTCGGCGCGTGCATTCCCGACGCGTTGCTCGCCCCGGTGCCGCAACGGCTCAGCGACGTGCCCGTGGTCGGCTCCCTGCGGGGCATCCCGGAGGCGGCCACCGCGATCGGCGCGGACACCGTGGCGGTCACCGCGTCCGGCGAGCTGACCGCGACCCGGCTGCGCCGGCTCGGCTGGCAGTTGGAGGGCACCGGGATCGACCTGGTCGTCGCCCCCGCGCTCACCGACGTGGCAGGTCCACGCATCCACACCCGGCCGGTCGCCGGCCTGCCGCTGATCCACGTCGAGGCGCCCGAGTTCCGGGGTGCCCGCAAGCTGGTCAAGGAGTTCGTCGACCGGTCCGCCGCCGCGGTGGCACTCCTGCTGCTGCTGCCGCTGGTGGCGGTGATCGCGCTGGCCGTCAAGCTGGACAGCCGGGGCCCGGTGCTGTTCCGGCAGACCCGGGTCGGGCAGGGCGGCCTGGAGTTCGGCGTGCTGAAGTTCCGCACCATGGTGGTCAACGCCGACGCGCTCCTCGCCGAGCTGGCCGTCCGCAACGAGACCAACGGGCTGATGTTCAAGATGCGGGACGATCCGAGGGTCACCCGGATCGGGCGGCTGCTGCGCAAATGGTCGCTCGACGAGCTTCCCCAGCTGGTCAACGTGATGCTCGGCCAGATGAGCCTGGTCGGTCCCCGCCCACCGCTGCCCTCCGAGGTGGCCCGCTACGACGGCGACGTGGCCCGCCGGCTGTTGGTCAAGCCCGGCATGACCGGTCTCTGGCAGGTCAGTGGCCGGTCCGACCTGAGCTGGGAGGACGGCATCCGGTTGGACCTCTACTACGTGGAGAACTGGTCGCTCGCCGCCGACCTGACCATCCTGTGGAAGACCTTCGGCGCGGTGCTGCGGGGCCGCGGGGCCTACTGACCCCGGCCGCCGATCCCGGCCCTCGGCATCGGCCCCGGCCCGGCCTAGGCTCACGGCTGCGGGCCGGTCCAGTCCAGGCAGACCACCACCGCGTCGTCGATCAGGTCGCCGGCGACGAAGGCACGCAGGTCGCCGATGAGCGAACGGACCGCGTCCAGCGGCGTCATCGGGCCGGTACGCCGCAGGAAGCGGTCCAGCGCCGCCTCCCCGTAGCGGACCTGCTGACCGGTCGCGTCGATCACGCCGTCGCTGAGTACGAAGAGCCGGTCGTCGCGGCGCAGTTCGAAGCGTTGATGCCGGTAGTCGGTGTCCTCGAACATGCCCAGCGGGAACTGTTTCTCCAGCACCTGCTCGCTGACCTCGCCGTCGCGCAGCAGCACCAGCCGGGGTGACCCGGCGTCCACCGCCGTCAACACGCCGGTGGCCAGGTCCAGCTCCATCACCAGTGCGGACAGGTGCTGCTCACCCCGGTGCAGGGCGTAGATCGCCTGGTCGGCGAGGGCGACCTGGTCGGCGAGGGCGAGCCCGCCCCGGCGCGCGTTGCGCAGCGCGTGGGTGGCCAGCGCGGTGAGCATCGAGGCGGCCACCCCCTCGCCGGTGCCGTTGATCGTCGACAGCCACAGCCGGTCGCCGTCGTCGGACCAGTCGAAGCTGTCCCCGCGCACCGCGTACGCCGGTTCGAGCTGGCCGGCGAGGCGGAACGAGGGACGGTCCCGACTGCGCCCCGGCAGCAGCTCCCACTGCATCTCGGCGGCCAGGGTGAGCCGGCGGGCCCGGCTGGAGGCCCGGTAGACGTCGGTGCCGGCGGTGACGGCGGCCAGCTCGTGCCCCAGGGCGGTGGCGATGCGGGCCAGCTCCTCGACGGTCGTCGGGTCGTCGGGCACCGGGGTCAACCGCAGCACCCCGCGCCGTTCACCCCGCATCCCGACCGGGAACCAGCCGACGCCGTCGGCGCGCACCGGCTGCTGGTGGTCGAAGCAACGCCAGGCCGGGTGCCCCGGGCCGGTCAGCGGCTCCCCGTCGCCCAGCGGCAGCAGCACCGACAGCCGGTAGTCGACCTGGAACAGCTCCACGCCGGTGATCCGATGGGCCCGCGCCAGCTCGTCGGCGAGCCGGTCCAGCAGCAGATCTGCCGGCGCCTCGGTCAGCGCCTGTCGGGCCCGGGCCTCGCCGCCGCTCGTCATCACGCCTCCTGACAGCGCAGATCCCCTGGTAAGGGGGGTAGTCTCGGGCCCACCATGGCCGAAGAAATTGGTCCTCGTGGACCAGACATGAGTATGGTCGCCGAGCTGGACGCCGCGGCGGGGGCCCTGCTGTCCGTGTGGGAGGCGGCCCGGGAGAGCACCACCAGCCGGCTGTCCAGCGCGCAGCTGCGCGCCGTCATGGTGGTCGAACGGCACGACGGGATCAACCTCCGTCGGCTCGCCGCCCTGCTGGACATGCTGCTCTCCTCGGCGAGCCGGCTCTGTGACCGGTTGGTCGCCGCCGGCATGCTGGAGCGGGAACCGGGCCGGCAGGACCGGCGGGAGATCGCCCTGCACCTGACCCCGGAGGCGGCTCGCCTCCTCGGCGAGCTGCGTCGGGACCGTCGCCAGCGGCTCGCCGACGTGCTGGCCGAGATGAGCGGCGAGGGGCGGCAGGCGTTGCTGCACGGGCTGGTGGAGTTCGACCGGGTGGCGCGGGCACGGGAGGGGGCGACCGGTCCGGTGGTCGAGTTCCGGTCGGCGGCACCCCCGCCGGTGCGGCCCCGGACGTCCCCGGACGGTCCGTCGGTGGTCCGCACGGCCTGACCCCGCCGCCCGGGTGCGGTCAGGCCGGGTACGCCGCGCGGACGGCCAGCATCGCGATGTCGTCGTGGCTCTCCCCGTCCAGCCACTTGTCGACGAGTTGCCGCAGCCGGTCGATCACGGTGGCCGGTGGCAGCCCGGCCACCGAGGCGAGCGCCCGGCGCAACCGGTGCTCGCCGAACATCTCGACGCCCGCCGGGCCGCCGCGCGCCTCGGTCACCCCGTCGGTGTACGCCAGCAGCAGCTCCCCGGGGGCGAGCCGGATCTCCGCCTCGGCGAAGGTCGCCGAGGCGAACGCCCCGATCGGCATCCCGCCCACCCGGACCGCGACGGTGCTCCCGTCGGCGCGTACCACGATCGGGGACGGGTGCCCGCCACCGGCGATGCGGACCCGTACGCCGCCGTCGGGCTCCGGTTCGGTGGTGCCCAGCAGCAGGGTGGTGAACTGGCCACGCCGGGCGGTGTCGGGAAAGTCGAACAACGCCCGGTTGAGCAGTGCGACGAGTTCCCGGGGGCGTTGCTCGACCAGCCGCAGGGTCCGCAACGACTGGCGTACCCGCCCGGTGAGCACGGCCGCGCCGACCCCCTTGCCGCAGACGTCCCCGAGGGCGAACAGCGCACCGGTGGCGGTGGGGAAGACCTCGTAGAAGTCGCCGCCGATGCGCAGGGTGTCCCCGGCGGCCCGGTAGCCGCCGGCGAGGGTGACCCCCGGCACCGGGGGCAGCCGTGGGGGCAGCAGGCTCTGCTGGAGCACCCGCGCCAGGTGGGCCTGCGCACCGTAGAGCTCGGCGGCTGCCACCGCCGACCCGGCCCGGGCGGCGAATTCCCTGACCAGCTCGATGTCGCGTGGGTCGAACCCGGCCCGGCCGGCCCGGCGGACCAGGATCAGCGCGCCGGCCGGGCGGCCGGGGCTGAGTATCGGGCTGACCAGCACGGTGCCGGGGCGGCCGAAGCTCGCCGGCAGCACGGTGGCCAGGACGGCCGGGTCGGCGTCGAGCCAGGGACCGGGGTCGGTGGGCTCGTCGCCGAGTGCCTCGACGAGCCGGGGGACCTCGTCGATCAGCCCCGCACCGCCGGGCACCTCGACCGGGCCGGGTTCGCCGTCGGCGTACCGGAGCCAGCGCGGGAGGTCTCCGCCGGGCTGCGGCGACCGGTGCACGACAAGCGAGGCGTCCGCCAGGTAGGGCACCGGCAGGGTGACCGCGGCCCGCAGTGTCTGCGCGCGGTCCAGGGACAGCCCGAGCCGGCTGCCGGCGCGGGCCAGGAACGTGGTGCGGGCACGCTCGGCCAGCAGCGCGTCGGCCCGCGCCTGCTCGTCGGTGACGTCCCGCACGTACCAGGCGTGACCACCGGCGGCGAGCCGACGGCCCTCGCCCCGCAGCCGGCGGCCGTGGTGCTCGGTGGCGAACGTCCTGATGCCCTGGGCGACCGCTCGGGCGAGCGCCGGCACGGCGCCGCAGGCCAGGTCGGTGCCGGGGGTCAGCTCCGGCAGCAGGTGCCCGGCCATCGCGTTGGCCAGGGTGACCCGCCCGGCGTGGTCGGTGGTGACCACCGCCTCGGCGAGGCCGTCGAGCAGTTCACGGGCGAGCTGCGGGTCGGTCGGCGACGGCTGGTCCGGTGACGGGTCGGCCGGCGTGCGCGCCGCCCGGGCACCCCCACCCGCCGGGCCGACGGGCCCGTCCCGGTGGGTCGTCGTCACCGCCGGTCGCCGGGCGCGTCGGCCTGTCGACCTCTGCGCATGCTGGGAGTGCTCTCCTCGGTAGAAAGATCCTTGCCGCAGGGAAAGCGTACCGAGGTGGGGCGGTGATCGCCCAGCGCGCAGGGGGTCAGTCCGGGCGGGACAGCCACCCGGACGGACGGGCGATGATCCGACGTACCACCGAACCGGCCCCGCCGACGGCGGCGGACTCGGCCCCGAGCGCCGCCGGGCGGACCGTGACCGGGGACCACCCGCTGGTGAGCACCCGGTCGTCGAGTTCGGCCAGCACCGGCGGGCACAGCCACTGCGCGAGTGTCGCGTATCCGCCGCCGAGCACGACGGTGTCCAGATCGAGCAGGTTCACCACGCCGGAGACGGCCACCCCGAGCGCGGTGCCGGCGGCCTGCAGCGCGGCGAGCGCGGCCGGGTCGCCGGCCCCGGCCAGGTCGGCCAGCCGGCGGGCGGCGGTGTCGGCCGGCAGGTCCGCGCCCGCCAGCCCGGCCGCCGCCAGCACCGCCTCCTGCCCGGCGTACGTCTCCAGGCAGCCCCGGGCGCCGCAGCGGCAGGTGGGGCCACCGGGATCCACGGGTACGTGGCCCAGCTCGCCGCTCCAGCCCCGGGAGCCCCGGAACAGCGCCCCGTCGAGCACTATCCCGGCACCGATGCCGATCTCGCCGGAGACGTGCAGGAAGCTCTGTGGCCCGCCGGGGCGGGCATGCAGTTCGCCGAGCGCGGCCAGGTTCGCCTCGTTCTCCACCAGCAGTGCCGGCACCCCGTCGACCGGGTCGGTGAGGGCGGGGTGGGCGGCGAGCAGGCCCGGCACGTCCACGTCCCGCCAGCCCAGGTTGGGGGCGAGCCGGACCAGTCCGTGGGCGTCGACCAGGCCCGGCACGGCCAGGGCCGCCCCGGCCAGGGTCAGCCCCGCGTCGGCGGCGGCGGCGCTCACCCGCGTGGCCAGGGCGACCAGGCCGGCGAGCGCGTCGGCGGGGGAGAGCGGGCGCAGGTCGACCCGGCGTACCTCGTGGTGTCGGACGGCACCGGTGAGGTCCACCACGCAGGCGGCCAGGTAGTCGACGTTGACCTCCAGCCCGAGCCCGGCCGGGCCGGTGTCGCCGAGCAGCAGCCCCCGGGCGGGTCGGCCGGCGCCGGTGCGGGGCGCGGGGTCGGCCTCGGTGACCAGCCGCCCGGCGATCAGGTCGTCGACGACGGCGGAGACGGTGGCCCGGGTCAGGCCGGTGTCGGCGGCGATCTCGGCCCGGGAGGGCGGCCGACCGGTGGTGGCGATCCGCCGCAGCACCACGGCGAGGTTGAGTTCGCGCAGGCTTCCCTGGCGGACCGCGCCGGCGGTCCGGGTGTCGGTCACCCCTTGACAGTGCCACAGCCCCGCCATTTAATTCAACCACTGAACAAATTGTGCGCGACACACCCACCGCCACCATCATCACCACCGGAGGTCTGCCATGGCACCCCGTCCCACTCCTGCCGACAAGTTCTCCTTCGGGCTCTGGACGGTGGGCTGGCAGGCCCGTGACCCGTTCGGTGACGCCACCCGCCCCGAGCTGGACGCCGTCGAGGCCGTGCACCGGCTCGCCGAGCTGGGCGCGTACGGCATCACCTTCCACGACGACGACCTGATCCCGTTCGGCGCGGACAACGCCGCCCGGGAGGCCCAGCTCGCCCGGTTCCGCAAGGCGCTCGACGAGACCGGCCTGGTCGTGCCCATGGTCACCACCAACCTCTTCACCCACCCGCTGTTCAAGGACGGCGGCTTCACCAGCAACGACCGCGACGTCCGTCGCTACGCGCTGCGCAAGGTGCTGCGCAACGTCGACCTCGCCGCCGAGCTGGGCGCCAAGACCTTCGTCATGTGGGGTGGCCGCGAAGGCTCCGAGTACGACGTGGCCAAGGACATCCGGGCCGCGCTGGACCGCTACCGCGAGGCCGTCGACGTGCTCTGCCAGTACGTCGTGGACCAGGGCTACGACCTGCGGTTCGCCATCGAGCCCAAGCCGAACGAGCCGCGCGGCGACATCCTGCTCCCCACCGTCGGGCACGCGCTGGCGTTCATCTCCGAGCTGGCCCGGCCCGAGATGGTCGGTCTCAACCCGGAGGTCGGGCACGAGCAGATGGCCGGGCTCAACTACGCCCACGGCATCGCCCAGGCGCTCTGGCAGGGCAAGCTGTTCCACCTCGACCTCAACGGCCAGCGGGGCATCAAGTACGACCAGGACCTGGTCTTCGGCCACGGTGACCTGATGAACGCGTTCGCCCTGGTCGACCTGCTGGAGAACGGCGGCCCCAACGGTGGCCCGGCGTACGACGGTCCGCGCCACTTCGACTACAAGCCCTCCCGTACCGAGGACATCGCCGGGGTGTGGGCGTCGGCCGAGGCCAACATGCGCACCTACCTGCTGCTCAAGGAGCGGGCGGCGGCGTTCCGGGCCGACCCGGAGGTGGCCGAGGCGCTCGCCGCCAGCAAGGTCGACGAACTGGCCAGCCCCACGCTGAGCGCGGGCGAGGGCTACGCCGAGCTGCTCGCCGACCGGTCCGCGTTCGAGGACTTCGACGTGGACGCGACGGCCGCGAAGGGCTTCGGCTTCGTCCGGCTCAACCAGCTCGCCGTCGAGCACCTGCTCGGCGCGCGCTGAGGCGGCCCGACATGCCGCTCGTCGCCGGGGTGGACTCGTCCACCCAGTCCTGCAAGGTGGTCGTCCGGGACGCGGAGACCGGCGTGCTGGTCCGACAGGGCCGCGCGCCGCACCCGGACGGCACCGAGGTCGACCCACGGGCCTGGTGGGATGCCCTGCTGGCCGCCGTCGAGGCGGCCGGCGGGCTGGCCGACGTGGCGGCCGTGGCGGTCGCCGGCCAGCAGCACGGGATGGTCTGCCTGGACGAGGCGGGTGAGGTCGTCCGGCCGGCGCTGCTGTGGAACGACACCCGGTCGGCCGACGCCGCCCGGGACCTGATCGCCGAGGCCGGCGGTGGGGAGACAGGCCGCCGGTTCTGGGCCGACGCGGTCGGCCTGGTCCCGGTGGCCAGCTTCACCGCCACCAAGCTGCGCTGGCTGGCCCGGCACGAGCCGGAGCGGGCGGCCAGGGTCGCCGCCGTCTGCCTGCCGCACGACTGGCTGACCTGGCGGTTGGCGGGCGCCCCCGGGCTGGCGGCGCTGCGCACCGACCGGGGCGACGCCAGCGGCACCGGCTACTGGTCCCCGGCGACCGGGCAATACCGTCCTGACCTGCTGGAGCGGGCGTTCGGCAGGGTCGTCGAAGTGCCCACGGTACTCGGCCCGGCCGACCAGGCAGGCGTGCTGGACCCGACCGTGCTGGGCGACGGTCGGCCGGTGCCGGTCGGTGACGCCGGCCGGCCCGACGGCGCTGCGGGCTCGCCGTTGCCGGGCGGGGACGTCCTGCTCGGTCCCGGCACCGGGGACAATGCCGCCGCCGCGCTCGGCGTCGGGGCCGGTCCGGGCGACGTGGTCGTCTCGATCGGCACCTCCGGCACGGTCTTCGCGGTGGCGGACACGCCGGCAGCCGACTCCGGTGGCGCGGTGGCCGGCTTCGCCGACGCGACCGGCCGGTTCCTGCCGCTGGTCTGCACGCTCAACGCGGCCCGGGTGCTCGACTCGGCGGCGGCGCTGCTCGGCGTCGACCTCGACGAGCTGTCCGACCTGGCGTTGAGCGCCCCGCCCGGGGCGGACGGCCTGGTCATGGTGCCCTACCTGGAGGGGGAGCGGACCCCGGACCGCCCCACCGCCACCGGCTCGGTGCACGGCCTCACCCTGCGTACCGCCACCCCGGCCCACCTGGCCCGCGCGGCGGTGGAGGGGATGCTCTGCGCGCTGGCCGACGGTCTCGACGCGCTGGTCGCCCAGGGGGCCACGGTCGAGCGGGTGATCCTGGTCGGTGGCGGGGCCCGCTCGGCGGCGGTCCGCCGGATCGCGCCGCAGGTCTTCGGTCGCCCGGTGGTCGTGCCCCCGCCCGGGGAGTACGTCGCCGACGGCGCGGCCCGCCAGGCCGCCTGGGTCGCCCTGGGCGGGGCGACCCCGCCCACCTGGGCCCCCAAGGACACCGAGGAGTACGCGGCGGAGCCCGTCCCCGCCATCAGGCAGCGGTACGCCGAGGCCCGCGACCGTACTCTCGACCGGGTGGCCGCGACCGGGGAGTAGTGACCCACCCGGCCGACGACCGGGGTCGCCCGGCGGGGCCGGTCCGGTGGCCCGGCCCGGTAGTGCCGGTCCGGTGGGGCCGGTCGTCGGGACGGGAGGCGTACCTGGTTGGCTGCCGGACATGACCGGCAGCAGGATCTCCCGGCGCGGGAACGCGGTGCACCGCCTCTACAGCGTCGTGGTGTTCGTGGTGCTCGCCTCGCTGGACAACGTGGCGATCGGGCTGGTGCCCCCGTTGTACGGGCCGATTTCCGGGGCGCTGGGGGTGCCGCAGCGGATGCTCGGCCTGGTCACGGCGGTGAGCTTCCTGGTCAGCGCGGTCGCTGCGGTGGCCTGGGCGTACGTCGGCGACCGGACCAACCGCAAGCCGCTGCTGATGGTGGGCACGCTGGTCTGGGCGGCCGGCACCGGCGGCAGCGCCCTGGCCACCGGCTTCCCGACGTTCCTCGCCGCGCAACTGGTCGCCGCGATCGGGTTGGGCGCGGTCGGCTCGGTCGGGTTCTCCGTGGTCACCGACCTGATCTCGCCGCGCCGACGGGGCCTCGTGATGAGCTTCTGGGGGCTGTCCCAGGGGGTCGGCACCCTGGCCGGCACCCTCACCGGTGGGCTGCTCGGTGCCACCGACTGGCGACGCCCGTTCCTGCTGCTCACCGTGGTCGGCCTGGTCGCCACGGTGGCCTACCTCCTGACGTACGACATCCGGCGCGGGCAGAGCGAGCCGGAGTTGGCCGAGGCGATCGACGCCGGCGTCGAGTACGACTACCGGATCACCCGGGCCGACCTGCCGCGAATCCTGGGCCGACGGACCAACAGGTGGCTGATCCTCCAGGGCCTCACCGCGCAGGCGGCGTTCGGCTCGCTGGTGTGGCTGCCGGTGCTGTTCGCCGAGCGGGCCCAGGACCAGGGCTATTCGGCGGCGACGGCGGTCGTGGTGGGCAGCGTCTTCGCCACCCTGTTCCAGCTCGGCGGGGTGTTCTCCATCGTCGGCGGGCTGGCCGGGGACGCGCTGCAACGGCGTACCCCCCGGGGGAGGGCCCTGGTCGCGGCGGTCGGCGTCCTCGCGGCGCTGCCGTTCTACCTGGTGTTGTTCTTCGTGCCGATCCGGATCGACGTGCCCGACGGCGGCGGCACCGGCGCGGTGGTGGCTGCGGTGCTGGCCAGCGTGGTGACCGAACCGACGGTCGGGCTGAGCCTGCTCACCGCCGTCGTCGCGTTGGCGCTGACCTCGGCGAACTCACCGAACTGGTTCGCCCTGATCGCCGACGTCAACCCGCCGGAGCACCGGGGCACCGTCTACAGCCTGGGCAACCTGGTCAACGGGGTGGGTCGGGCGGCCGGCAACGGTCTGGTCGGGGCGGTCTTCCACGCCCTGCGGGCGGCCTTCCCACCGCCGCTGAACTACGCGGTCGGGCTGGCCGCGTTCCAACTCTTCTTCATTCCCACCGGGCTGATGTACTGGTTGGCCTCGCGCACCTCGCCCCGCGACATCGAGGCGGTACGCGACCTGCTGCACCGCCGCGCCGAACGTCGCTGAAACGGCCCTCTGCGCCTACTCTGCGCCTACTCTGCGCCTGCTTTGGGCCTGCTTTGGGCCTGCTTTGGGCCTGGTTTTGGCCTGCTCTGCGCCGACCTGTTGGCCCACGGATCGGCCGCGGCCGGTGCGCGGGCCTCGTCATGGTTGCCTTCGGGTACGGATGGGTCGGTCGCGTTCGTGGCTGTCACGGTCTGCCGCCGGGCGGCGCGGGCCTGGTCACCGCAGCTTTCCGGGAGGCCATGGTTACCTCGGTCGCATCCTTTAGAGCTGATGACGTTAACGAATCACCGATCGGGGGCGTACGCCTCAGCCCCGGTTCGGGTGGTCTCCCTATCAGTGGTTCATCAACGTCATCCGACCCGACGACAGCGCCCCGATCATGCGTACGACAGGGGCAGGAAATCGAACCGGGCCGCCCGACCGAGGTGTCACCAACCGGGGACGATCAAAAGGAAACGGGGCCACCCGGTCGAGGTGTGGGCCCATCGGCTGGGGCGACGGCGGGTGAGGGGGTCCGGTGTGGGCCACCGGTCGGGGTGAGGGTCGGTGCGGTGGTCGGGACGAGGGCTGGTGGTCGGGGTGAGGACTGGTGGTCGGGGCCACGGCTGGTGGTCAAGACGAGGGCTGGTGGTTGGGTGGGGCTCGCCCGGTGACTCCCGGCTGTGAATCGCTAACGTCATCAGCTCTAAAGGACGCGACCGGAACTACCGGGGTGCCACGTTCCGCCTCTGCACCAGCCGCCTGCTGACGCCTCAGCGCCCGGCCCAGCGCCGATTGCCCAGCGCCCATTGCCCAGCGTCCGGCGTCTGGTCCAGGCACCGGCCCGGCGTCCGGTCCAGGCACCGGCCCGGCGCCGGGGCCTGGACCGGGAGGGGATCAGGGGCGGACCCAGACCGTCACGTCGGTGGGGACCCGGCCGTCGGCGTCCAGCGGCGCGCTGCTGTGCAGCAACTCCCCGGCCGGCGGCGGCACCGCGGCGGCACCGAAGTTGGTCAGCACGGTCAGCCCGGCGTTGTGGAAGCTCAGCGCCTCGTCGCCCGAGGACAGCCATTCCAGGGTGCCCCGGCCCAGGCCGTGCTCGCGGCGCAGCCGCAACGCGGTCCGGTACGTCTCGTAGGTCGAGCCGGGCACCCCCTGCTGCCGGTCCAGCGCGTACTCGGCCCAGAGCGGCGGCTGCGGCAGCCAGCTGGCGTCGGTCGGGCCGAAGCCGTACGACGGGGCGTCGGCCTCCCACGGGATCGGCACCCGGCAGCCGTCCCGGCCGCGTTGGGTGTGGCCGCTGCGCTCCCAGGTCGGGTCCTGCCGGGACTCGTCGGGCAGCGTGGTGTGCTCCGGCAGTCCCAGCTCCTCACCCTGGTAGAGGTAGGCCGAACCGGGCAGGGCCAACATCAGCAGGGTGGCCGCCCGTGCCCGGCGCAGGCCCAGCGCGGCGTCCGGCTGGGGGTCGCCGATGCCGATGCCGTTAGGCCGGCCGCCCTTGGCCGACAGGCCCATCCGGGAGGCGTGCCGGATGACGTCGTGGTTGGAGAGCACCCAGGTGGTGGGGGCACCGACGGCGTCGGTGGCCTCCAGCGAGCGGGTGATCACCGCGTACTGGGCGGGAGCCGTCCAGGCGGCGAGCAGGTACTCGAAGTTGAACGCCTGGTGCATCTCGTCGGGGCGTACGTAGCGGGCGATCCGTTCGGCCGGCTCCACCCACGCCTCGGCGACCAGGATCCGCTCGCCGTCGTAGGAGTCCAGCACCTGCCGCCAGTCCCGGTAGATCTCGTGTACGCCGTCCTGGTCCCACATCGGCGGGCGCGGCTTGTCCACCTCGTTGCCGGAGAGGATCTCCTGCGGCTCCTCCCAGTTGGCCAGGTCGGCCTGCTTGATCAGGCCGTGCGCCACGTCCACCCGGAAACCGTCGACGCCCCGGTCCAGCCAGAACCGGAGCACGTCCAGGAACTCGGCGCGGATCTCCGGGTTGTCCCAGTTGAGGTCCGGCTGGGCGGTGTCGAACAGGTGCAGGTACCACTGGCCGGGCCGCCCGTCGGGCTCGACGAGCCGGGTCCAGGCGGGGCCGCCGAAGACGCTCTGCCAGTCGTTCGGCGGTTCGACGCCGTCCGGGCCGAGGCCGTCGCGGAAGACGTACCGGTCCCGTTCGGGGCTGCCGGGGGCGGCGGTGACGGCGGCCCGGAACCACGTGTGCGCCGACGAGGTGTGGTTGGGCACCAGGTCGACGATGACCTTCAGGCCCTTCGCCCGCGCCTCGGCGATCAGCGTGTCGGCGTCCGCCAGGCTGCCGAAGAGCGGGTCGACGTCGCGGTAGTCGGCGACGTCGTACCCCGCGTCGGCCTGCGGCGACGGATAGAACGGCGACAGCCAGACGGCGTCGACGCCCAACTCGGCCAGATGTCCCAGCCGGGCGGTGATGCCGGGCAGGTCACCGATGCCGTCGCCGTCGGAGTCGGCGAAGGAACGCGGATAGATCTGGTAGATGACGGCCTCGGTCCACCATCCGTGGGCCACGCCCATGGACTGTTCCTGCTGCCTCGCGTCGGTGTTCAGAGCCTTCTCCCTGTGTCGAGCCGGTCGAGCCGTGCGGTCGAATCCGTTCAGTGTGCCCGGGGCGGCGCGGTCGACTCCCGTACCACCAGTCGAGTGGGCAGGATCACCGACCGGCCCCCCGCGGTGCCGTCGCCGTCGACCCCGCGGGGGGCCGGCACCCGGCCGGCGTACGGCTCGACGGTGCCGGTGCCCAGCGGATCGAGCAGCAGCCGGGCGGCGAGCCGACCCTGCTCGGCAGCGGGTTGGGCGATGGTGCTCAACCCGAGCACGCCGGACAGGTCGTGGTCGTCCACGCCGATCACGCTGACGTCCTGCGGAACCCGTAACCCGGCGTCACGCAGCGCGGTCATCGCGCCCATCGCGATCTCGTCGCAGGCGGCGAAGATCGCGGTCGGTGGCTCTCCCCGGGCCAGCAGTTCGACTGTCGCCTGGTTGCCGCCGTCGATGCTGAACTGCGACTCCATGTCCAGGCTGGGGTCGGGGCGCAGGCCCGCCCGGCGCAGCGCCTCCCGGTAGCCCCGGCGACGGTCGGTGTGGGTGGTGAAGGCCAGTTCGTCGTTCGGATCGCCGGAGATGTGGGCGATCCGCCGGTGGCCCAGGTCGAGCAGGTGCCGGGTGGCCGTCCGGGCCGCCGCCACGTCGTCGATCCGGACGCAGGGCCAGCCCGGCACCGTGCTTCCCGAGCTGATCGTGATGCCGGGCAGGTCCAGCTCGGCCAGGGCGGTCAGGTCGGCCGGCCGTAGCGGGGTGGCGACCAGCATGATCGCGTCCACCCGCTTGTGCAGGTTGGCGGTGCGCAGCACCCGTTGCCGGACCTGCTCGCGCCCACCGAGGTTGTAGAGCAGCAGGTCGTAACCGGCCTGGTGGAGGAAGTCCTCGACCGCCTCGACGACGGTGCCGAAGAACCAGCGGGTGATCCGGGGCACCACCACGGCGACCGTGCCGGTCCGGCCCCCGGCCAGCCGGGACGCGCTGGGCGAGACCGCGTACTGGAGCTGTTCGGCGGCGGCGAGCACCCGACGGCGCGTGGCGGCCGACACCGTCGGCAGGCCGCGCAACGCCCGGGAGACGGTGGCGGTGGAGACCCCGGCGAGCCGGGCCACGTCGTCGATCCTCGTCACGCTGTCGTTCCCCCGCTCCGCGCCGACCTCCGCCGCCGCCCGGTGCTGCCGGGCGGCGGCGGGCGGACGTCAACCCTTGACGCTGCCGGCGAGCAGGCCGCGCACGAAGAAGCGCTGCAACGACAGGAACACGACAAGCGGTACGACGATCGAGACGAACGCGCCGGCGGTGAGTCGCTGCCACTCGTTGCCCCGGGTGCCGGCCATCTCGGCCAGCCGGACGGTGAGCGGGGCGGTCTCGTTGCCGCCACCGGCGAAGATCAGCGCGACCAGCAGGTCGTTCCAGACCCAGAGGAACTGGAAGATGCCGAACGCCGCCAGCGCCGGGGTGATCAGCGGCAGCACGATGGTGCGGAAGATCTTGGGGTGGGTGGCCCCGTCGACCCGGGCCGCCTCCATCAGGTCCCGGGGGAGCTGCGAGACGAAGTTGTGCAGCAGGAACACCGCGAACGGCAGGGCGAAGCAGGTGTGCGCGAACCACACCTGGGCGAACTTCTGCTCGTCGACCAGGTCCCAGGCCGGCATCAGCTGCACGCCGCCCAGGGTGACCCCGGTGGAGAAGAACTTCAGCAGCGGCACCAGGGCCATCTGCAGCGGCACGATCTGCATCGCGAAGATCGCGATGTAGAGCCAGTCCCGCCCCCGGAAGTTGATCCAGGCCAGCGCGTACGCGGCAAGCGAGGCGAAGGCCAGCGGGAACAGCACCGACGGGATGGTGATGGCCAGCGAGTTGATGAAGTAGCTGGCCAACTGCCCCGACGACGAGGAGGACCCGAAGAGCACGTCCTGGTAGTTCTCCAGGGTGAACTGCGGGTCGGTGAAGAAGGTCCACCAGCCGGTGGACTTGATCTCGGCCTCGGGCCGGAACGAGGAGACGAACAGGCCGAACGTCGGGATCGTCCAGAGCAGGGCGATGACGATCGAGACCAGGGTGGCGGTGCGGCTGTTGAGCCGGTTGCGGACCCGGCCGGCCGTGGTGGTCGGTTTCCCGGCCGCCTGGGCGCCGGCTCCGACGGTGGGCGTGGCGGTGGTCATCTCAGCCCTCCCGCTGCTGACGCAGGTTGCGGATCTGGTAGATCACGAGCGGGATGACCAGGATGAAGAGGAAGACCGCCAGGGCGGAACCCTGCCCGGCCTCGCCGTACCGGAATGCCTGGTTGTACATCTCGTTGGCGATCACGCTGGTGTCGTAGTTGCCGTTGGTCGCGGTCCGGACGATGTCGAAGACCTTGAGCGTGGCGATCGACAGCGTCACCACCACCACGATCAGCGCCGGTCGGATGCTCGGCATGGTGATCTGCCAGAACATCTGCCACGGGGTGACCCCGTCGAGGCGGGCCGCCTCGACGATGTCGCCGGGGATCGCCTTGATCGCGGCGGCGAGCACCACCATGGCGAAACCGGCCTGGATCCAGACCATGATGACGATGAGCAACAGCGTGTTGAGCGGGCTCTCCTGGAGCCAGAACCGAGGCTCGCCGCCCAGGCTGACCACTATCTGGTTGAGCAGGCCGATCTGGTCCTGGTCGTCACCGCGGTACGCGTAGACGAACTTCCAGATGATGCTGGCCCCGACGAACGAGATCGCCATCGGCAGGAAGATCAGTGACTTGGCGATGGACTCGAACCGGGCCTTGTCCACCATGACGGCGTAGAGCAGGCCGAAGGTGGTGGCCACCAGCGGCACCAGCAGCACCCAGATCAGGGTGTTGAGCAGGACCCGGACGATCGAGTCCTCGGAGAACATCCAGCCGTAGTTGCGCAGCCCCACCCAGTCGTTGCCACCGGAGTCCATGAAGGAGAGCAGGACGGTCCGGATCGCCGGCCCCACCAACCCGATGGCGAGCAGAAGCAACGTCGGCAGCAGGAAGAAGAGCGCGAACAGCCCCTCCCTCGGCTTGCGCCGGCGGGGTAGCGGGGCACCGCCGGTCGAGGCGGCGACCAACTGCGCCTCCCGACGGCGGGCGAACCAGGCCGGCACCACGTCGAGGAGCAGGAGCAGACCGCCCACCACCGCGACGAAAGCGATCAGCCCGTACATCAGCATGAGGAACTTCGGCTGTTCCTCAGCGAAGTCGAACTCCATCGACCCTCCTTCAAGGGTTCGGTATCCGACGGTGGCCCGGTCCGTGGGTACGGACCGGGCCACCGTCGCAGATCACTTCCAGCTGTTTTCGATGCCGCCCAGCACGGTGGCGGTGTCCTTACCGTTGATCCACTCGATCATGCCCTTCCAGAAGGTGCCGGTGCCCACGGCGGCCGGCATCAGGTCGGAACCGTCGAAGCGGAACACGGTCTTCGGGTCCTGGAGGATGCCCACGGAGAGCTTGTCCACCGGGTTCGGCACGTTGGCCAGGTCGAGCTTCTTGTTCGCCGACACCCAGTCGCCGATCTTGGCGCGGCTGTTGGCGTACTCGCCGGAGGCGAGGTAGGTCTGCACCGCCTGCACCTCGGGACGGTCGGCGAAGGCCGCGACGAACTCGCCCGCGCCCAGCACCGGCTTGCCCTGGGCCGGGTCGATGGCCGGGAAGTAGAACGCGAAGACGTCACCGTCCTCGGCGACCTTGGTGCCCTTGGGCCACTGGTTGGCGTAGAAGGACGCCTGCCGGTGCAGGGCGCACTTGCCGGTGGTGATCGGGACGCCGGCCTCCTGGAAGGAGGTGGTGGCGATGCTCTTCACGCCGCCGAAGCCGCCGTTGACGTACTTCTCGTTCTTGAGGATGGTGCCGGCCCGGTTGAGCGCGTCGGCCACCTTCGGGTCGTTGAACGGGATGCCGTGGGTGGTCCACTGGTCGTAGACCTCGGGGCCGGCCGTACGCAGCAGCACGTCCTCGATCCAGTCGGTGGCCGGCCAGCCGGTCGCGTCCTGGGATTCGATGCCGACGCACCACGGCTTGGTGCCGCTGGCCGCGATGGTGTCGGAGAGCTTGATCAGCTCGTCCCAGGTGGTGGGGACCGTCCAGCCCTTCTCCTTGAAGGTCTTCGGCGAGTACCAGACGAACGACTTGACGTTAGAGCCCAGCGGGGCGCCGTAGAACTGGCCGTTGACGGTGCTGTACTTCAGCCAGTCGGGGGAGTAGTTCGCCTCGGCCTCGGTCTTGGTGGCGGCGGCGGCCGGCTTGAGCTTGCCGGCATCGGCGAACCGCTTGAGCAGGCCCGGCTGGGGGATGAAGGCCAGGTCGGGCGCATTGCCGCCGTCGACGCGCACGGGCAGCTGGGCCTCGAACTCGCCGGAGCCCTCGTGGTCGATCTCGATGCCGGTGCAGTCCTCGAACTGCTTCCAGGACTGGGCCAGCCGGTCGGCCTCGATGTCCCGGATCGACGAGTAGACGGTGACCTTCTTGCCGTCGTTGTCGCCGTACTTCTCGTATGCGGCGCACTCGGCCGAGCCCGCGTTGCTGCTCTTCTTGTCGTTGCCGGTGCCACAGGCGGCGGCGCCGAGGGCCAGCCCCAGCACGCCGGCGATCGCGAGAGCCTGGCGTGATCTGGCAAACGCCATGCCGTTCTCCTTCCTTGCCGGCGCGCCCACAGGTGGGGGAACCCGACGCCGGTCCGATGAGTCGTCCCCACATGTAAGCGCTTGCATCCCGATCGGTCCACCCCCCTGGCGGACACGGCCCGGTAACAATCGCGAAACCCCCTCATCCGAGGTGGGTGCGCTCCCACCCGTGCTCGTCGGACAGGGGTGGGCAGGGGGTTCACCACCTTTTCATCGATGGCGATACCTGCCACTCTCGGGGTAGGCGATTGAAGGATCTCGACATCGGAGGTGCTGGATGCGTAGACGGTGGTGGAGCCCGGTGGTGGCGGCCGTGCTGGTCGGCGGGGTGCTTGTCCCGGCCGGCCCGGCGTGGGCCGCCGCGCCCACGTTCAAGGTGCCGTTCCCGTGCGGCCAGTCCTGGTCCGGCCAGACCCGCTCGGACCACAGCCCGGCCAACGCGGTGGACTTCAACCGCACCGACGACCTCGGCGATCCGGTGGTGGCCAGCGCCCCCGGCACCGTCGACCGGGTCACCGACCTCGGCGGGACGAGCTACGGCAAGTACGTCCGGATCGACCACGGCGGCGGTTACACGACGTACTACGCCCACCTCAACGGCTTCAACGTCTCGGTCGGCCAGCGGGTCGGCTACGGCAAGGTGATCGGCTGGGTCGGCAGCACGGGCGGGTCCACCGGCCCGCACCTGCACTACGAGCAGCGCCTCGACGGTGCCGACATCAAGGTCAGGTTCAACGGCACGCTCGCGCTGTACTGGGGCACCAAGACGTACACCAGCGGCAACGACTGCGCCAGCGGCACCGGATCGGGCACGGTCGACACCGCCGGGGCCCCGCTGACCGTCCGGTCCGGGCCGGGCACCGGCTACTCGTCAGTCGGCACGGTCGCCGACGGCGCCAAGGTCACCATCGGGTGCCAGACCAGCGGCACCACGGTCACCGGCACCTTCGGCACCAGTTCGATCTGGGACCGGATCGGCTCCGGCCGGTTCATCGCCGACGCCTACGTCTACACCGGCCACGACGGCTACATCCCGAACGTGCCCCGCTGCTGAGACCGGGGGTCGCCGGGTCGGGGTGACCTGCCCCGGCCCGGCGACGACCCCGCAGCGGCCTGTGGGGCGGCGACAGTCAGTTGTTGAGCTGCCAGATCGAGAAGTTCAGCGCGGCGGCGAAGGTGACCCAGGCCCAGTAGGGCAGCAGCAGGGCCGCCGCCGGCCGGGAGATCCGCCGGAAGGCGACCACCGTGACCGCGATCGCCAGCCACATCAGCACGATCTCGGCGAACGCCAGACCGTAACGGCCGGCGCCGAAGAAGAGCGGGGTCCAGACCGCGTTCAGCACCAGCTGGACCGACCAGGCCCAGAGTGCGGGGCCGAAGCCGACCCGCCGCCAGACCAGCCAGCCGGCGACCGCGATCATCGCGTAGAGCAGGGTCCAGACCGGGCCGAACAGCCACGAGGGCGGGGCCCAGGCCGGTTGCCGCAGGGCGGCGTACTCGTCGCTGGTGCCGGACACCCCCAGCCCGCCGATCGCGGCGGCGACCGTGACGGCGGCGCCGAAGCCGAGCAGCGCCCACCAGGTCCGTGCGGTGCCGGCCCGCCGGTCGCTCCGGGTTGTCTCCATAGTCAAGATATTTCCCCGGTACGCCCCGACAAACCCGTCACCACGCCGCCGGCCCGACCGGGGAACCAGCCGGACGGCAAGACGCCGGGGTCGTCGATGCCGGATGCTCCTGTCTGGGAGGACGGAGCTTCCGGTGGCGACGACCCCGGCGGGTCAGGTGTGGACCGGTGTCAACTGAAGATGCTGACACCACCCGGGCCGACCAACAGGCCGACCACGATGAGGACGACGCCCCACAGGATCTGCCGGCGGAACAGCGCGAGGATGCCGGCGACCACGAGTACGACTGCGAGAATCCAGAGAATCAGCTCCATGGCTGCTGAATACCCGGCGGTCCGATCCCGAAAACCTGCTTCTCAGTTGATCTGGTCTCCCAGATGGAAGACGCTGTACGCCTGCTTGATCACCGGGTGGGCGACGTTGCGCACCCGTACCCCGCCGGGGGTGACGCCGCGCTCGGTGCCGGCGTGCGCGTGCCCGTGCAGGGCGAGCGCCGTCGGCGCCGAGTCGATCGCCTGACCGAGCTGGTACGACCCGAGGAACGGATAGATCTCCAGCGGCTCACCGGCCAGGGTGTCCGGCACCGGGGCGTAGTGGGTGAGCGCGACGAGCAGGTCGCAGTCCAGCCCGCGCAGCGCCTCGCCCAACGCCGCCGCGCTCTCGTTGCTGGTGCGGACGAAGGACTTCATCTCCGGCTCGCCGAAGTCGCTGGCGCACCGGCCGGCGAACCCGCCACCGAAGCCCTTGACCCCGGCCACCCCGAGCCGGCCACCGGGGCACTCCAGCACCGTGCCGGTCCCCTCCAGCACGGTGATGCCGGCATCCTCCAGCACCTTGACCACCTGCGGCACCTGATCGCACTGGTGGTCGTGGTTGCCCAGCACGGTGATCACCGGCACCCCGAGGCCACCGAACTCCTGGGCGACGCAGCGGGCCTCGGCCTCGGTGCCGTGCCGGGTCAGGTCGCCGGCGAGCAGCAGCACGTCGGCACAGTCGGGCAACTCCTCCAGGGCCGGGCGGAACCGACCCAGCACGTCGGCGTCCAGGTGGACGTCGCCGACGGCGGCGATCCGGATCATCGGGTCCTCCTCACGGCAGCTCCTCGACCTGGGCCGGCGCCTGGGCGCGGATCACGCCGATGTCGCTGGTGACCGCCTCGTCCGGGAAGCGTTCGGCCACCCGACGCAGGATCTCCGCCCGGCGGTGCGGGCTCTCCACCTCGCCGGTCAGGACCAGGCCACGCTCCCGGCGGACCACTGTGATGCCCTGCTCGGCCACGTCCGGGTCCTCGGTCAGCAGCCGTTGGATCGCCGCCTCGACGTAGTCGTCCGGCGGGCCGGCGCTGTGCTCGGTCACGGGGTCTCCCTTTCCTCGGGGATGCGGGCGTACGGCACCGGCGTGCCCCCGTACGGGACGACGTCGAGCCGGTCCAGCAGCATCAGGAACGCTTCGGCGTACGGCGAGTGCTGGGTCTCCTTCCGTACCCGCTCCCAGTCGATCTGTTCGCGCAGCGACCGGGCCAACGGCAGGCCCCGGGCGAAGTCGCAGTAGTGCTGGGAGAAGCTGAGCAGCTTGTGCACCATCAGCCGGGTCGCCGACAGCACCGGCATCCGGATGGCGTCCACCGGGCGGACCACGGTGTCGGCGAGGGTCTCCTGGGTGACCGGGGTCTCCACCGGTCGGTGGATCAGGTCCACCATCCGCCCGTCGTCGTAGACCTTGACCAGCCAGTCCTCCGGCGGTCGCTCGGCGGTGAAGCCCTCGTCGGTAAGCGCCTCCAACGCCCGCTCGACATGCTCCTCGGGGAGCAGGAAGTCCACGTCGTGCTCGCTGGAGTGGCCGCCGTGCGCATAGACGGCGAAGCTGCCGCCGAGGGCGAAGGGGATCTCGTTCTGCTTGAGCACGGCGGCGACCCGCTTGAGGGTGTGCAGGAGGCTGACGTCCCCGCGCTCGGCCATCTGGTCGCTCCCGTCGTGGATTATCGGTGGGAAATGACGTTGCGTACCCGGCTGTCCGCCCGCCCACACCTGGGTCGGCGTGTCGATCCGGCTATCACCTACTCAAGTGGGATCAACCGGGCAGCCGGCAAGCGCGGGTCGGATAGCCTGTGGAGGGTGGCCAGAGCGCGGCGCGTGACCGACCGTAGGGCCCGACTGCGTCGCGTCGCGTTGATCGGCATCGACGGTTCGGGCAAGACCACCCAGGCGTACCGGCTCGCCGCCGCCCTCACCGCGGCCGGGCGGCCGGCCACCTACCACCGCAACGCGAGTGGCAGGCGCTGGCTCGGCCGGGTCGCCCACCGCTTCGGCCGTACCGACGCGCAGCTGCTGGTGGGTCGGGACGGGATGATCGCCGTGGAGTCCGTACTGCGCTGGCTGGCCATCGCCGCCGCGCTGCTCAGCTGCCTGGTGACCGGTCGCACTGCCGTGATGGACCGCTACTCCGCCTGTCAGTACGCCAGCATCCGGGCGCACGGTGGGCAGCGGTGGGAGCGGCTGGCCCGGGTCGGCTACCGGGTCTTCCCCGCACCGCAGGTCACCTTCCTGCTGGCCGTCGACCCGGTCGAGGCGTACCAGCGGATCGAGCGGCGGGGCGAGGACCACGAGACGATGGGCTGGTTGACCGCCGCCGATGCGGCCTACCGGTCGTTGCCGGAATATCCGGGCTTCGTGGTGGTCGACGCGGCTGGTGGGCCGGACGAGGTGTCCCGGCGGATCCGGGCGCACCTGGCGCGCTGGCTGCCGCCGGAGGAGGCCGGGTCGACGGTCGACGGCCCGCCGGACGACACCGGGCCGTCCGCCCCGAAGGTCGACGACGTGGCCAGGGAGCCGGTCGCGGCTCAGACCGGACCGTAGGCCGGGCGATTCCACCGGACCGGCGGAGGCGCGTCAGGCTGCGGAAATGGAAGTCTGGGCCGGCAAGGCCCCCCACCCGGGGGATACTTCCTGTCGGATCCGCGCGGTCGTGGTTGACGCTCGCGGCTCGTGAAAGTAAGTTTCATCCGTGGCGAAGAGTCCGAAGATTTCTGCGAGTCACGAGCCGGGTGGACTGATCGTCCACATCAGTGGCCTGCTCCCGTCGCTGTCCCCCGCCGAGCAGCGGGTCGCCCGGCTGGTCGTCGCGGATCCGGCCGCCGCCGCCCGTCGGACCATCACCGACCTCGCCACCGCCGCCGAGACCTCCGAGGCCACCGTCATCCGGTTCTGCCGGTCCGTCGGCATGGACGGCTACCCGCAGCTGCGGATCCGGCTCGCGGCCGAGGCCGCCCGACGGGTCGAGCCACCGGACGCCCGGGTGGTCGGCGGCGACATCCCGCCCGGCGCCGACCTGGCGCAGATCATCGCCACCATCGCCTTCAACGACGCGCGGGCCGTCGAGGAGACCGCCGAGCAGCTCGACCCGGCGGTCTGCGAGCAGGTCGTCGAGGCGATCGTCAGCGCCGGCCGGATCGAGGTCTACGGCGCCGGCGCAAGTGGCTTCGTCGCCTCCGACTTCCAGCAGAAGTTGCACCGCATCGGCCGGATCGCCTTCTCCTTCCCGGACGTGCACACCGCGTTGACCTCCGCCGCCCTGCTCGGCAAGGGCGACGTGGCGATCGGCATCTCGCACACCGGTACCACGTCCGACGTGATCGAGGTGCTCGAACAGGCCCGGTCCCGGGGTGCGGTCACCGTCGCGCTCACCAACTTCCCCCGCTCGCCGATCACCGAGGTCGCCGACTACGTCCTCACCACCGCCGCCCGCGAGACGACCTACCGTTCGGGCGCGATGGCCAGCCGGCTGGCCCAGCTCACCGTGGTGGACTGCCTCTTCGTCGGAGTGGCCGCCCGGAACCGGACCCGGGCCCGCCGGGCGCTGGAGGTCACCGCCGAGGCGGTCCGCACACACCGGGTCGGCGGCAGCCGGAGGCGCTCGTGACCGCCGGCCCGACCGGGCCGGACGGCGTGTTCGGGCCGGACGGCGTGCTCGGGCAGCGGGGCCACGAGGGCGTGGTGGACCTGCATCAGGTGGTCCGCGTCGGCGCGCCCACCGAACGGCGCAACCCGCACAGCACCGACCTCGACCTGATGTCGACCCGGGACGTACTCACCGTGATCAACGACGCCGACCGGCGGGTGCCGGCGGCGGTGGCCGCCGTCCTGGACGAGATCGCGGCGACCGTCGACCTCGCGGTCACCGCGTTGCGCGGCGGGCACCGGGTGCACTACTTCGGCGCCGGCACCTCCGGCCGGCTCGGGGTGATCGACGCCGCCGAGCTGGCCCCCACCTTCAACTCCCCGGACGGCTGGTTCTGCGCCCACCTGGCCGGTGGACCCGATGCGATGTGGCGTGCCGTCGAGGACGCCGAGGACGACCTGCGCGGGGGCGCGGCCGAGGCCGCCGGGTGCGTCGCCGCAGGCGACCTGGTGGTCGGACTGGCGGCCAGCGGGCGCACACCGTACGTCCTCGGGGCGCTCGACGCGGCCGGGGAGCGGGGTGCGGCGACGGTGCTGCTCTGCGCCAATCCGGAGGTCCGGGCGTCAGCCCGGGTCGACGTGGTCATCGGGGTCGACACCGGCCCGGAGGTGGTGACCGGGTCGACGCGGATGAAGGCGGGCACCGCACAGAAGTTGGTGCTGAACACCTTCTCCACGGCGGTGATGGTGCGGCTGGGCCGGGTCTACTCCAATCTGATGATCGACATGGTGGCCACCAACGCCAAGCTGCGGGGCCGGATGATCTCCATCCTGATCGAGGCGACCGGGTGCTCCGAGGAGGTCTCCCGGCGTGCCCTGCACGAGGCCGACGGCGACCTGAAGACCGCCCTCGTCTCGCTGCTCTCCGGGGCCGAGGTCGGCGCGGCCCGGGCCGCGCTGGCCCGCACCGCGCACCAGGTCCGCGGTGCCATCGCCCTGCTCGCCTCCTGAGCCTGCCGCCGGTGGCGGCGATGGGACGCGGCGACGTGCCGCGCTGCGGGGCCCGCCGGGCGGGGTGACCGGGAACACCCGCCGCCGGGGACGTCCGCCACGTCACGGATTGTTGTTCGGGGCGTGGGGTAATCCAGGACCGCCGGGTGAACCGACCGGTCCACCGGCCCGTATCTGGCAGTGACCGGAATCGCAGCCAGGCGGTGACGAGGGTCGCTGTGTGCCGGATGTCGCAATGGTGCGGCGTTTCGGAAACGGACGACGACCTCCCGTTCCACAGGCGGTGACCGTCGGTCGACGGGGCTGCCCCAAGGGGCGCTGACAGCAAACGTGGACCGGGCTTTCAGCTGGTACTCAGGCATTCGTGACACTTTCGACTCACGACATGGAATCCCCGACCCGTCTCGACTGTTGTGTAGGTGTCAGCACCCGCGGGCAGCACGGGGGAGGGCTGATGGACGTGGGGATGGCAAGGAACCGGGCAACCGGCGCGAGCGAGGGGACCGTGGACACCGTGGACAAGAACATCGGCATGCGAACCGACGAGGTCGCCGAGGAGCGTGACCTGGTCGGCGTCTACCTTCACGAGATCTCCCGGACGCCACTGCTGGACGCCGCCAAGGAGGTCGATCTCTCCAAGGCGATCGAGGCGGGCCTCTACGCCGAGCACCTGCTCGGCGAGGACCGCGTCCCCGCCGGCGTCGACCGGGAGGACCTGGATCGGCTGGTCGTCGAGGGTGAGCGGGCGAAGGACCTCTTCATCCGCGCCAACTTGCGGCTGGTCGTCTCGATCGCCCGCCGCTACGTGCGGTCGGGCATGCCCATGCTGGACCTGATCCAGGAGGGCAACACCGGCCTCGTCCGGGCGGTCGAGAAGTTCGACTACGAGCGCGGCTACAAGTTCTCCACCTACGCGACCTGGTGGATCCGTCAGGCGATCAGCCGGGCGATCGCCCAGCAGGAACGCACCGTGCGGCTGCCCGTGCACCTGGTCGAGGACGTCAACCGGATGCGCAACGTCGCCCGCCAACTCACCCGTGAGCTGGGCGGCGACCCGGAGCCGGAGCAGATCGCGGCCTCCCTCGGCGTCACCGTCGAGCGGGTCAACGAGCTGCGCCGCTGGTCGCAGGACACCGTCTCGCTGGACACGCCGGTCGGCGACGACGGGGACACCAACCTGGGCGATCTGGTCGCCGACAGCGACGCCCCGTCACCCGAGGACATCGTCCTCACCGGGTTGGAGCGGCAGCGCATCGAGGGTCTGCTCAACCACCTCGACGACCGGTCCGCCGGCATCATGCGGGCCCGGTACGGCCTGGAAGACGGGCGGGAGCACTCGCTGACCGAGGTCGCGTCGCGCTTCTCGCTCTCCCGGGAGCGGATCCGGCAGTTGGAGATCCAGGCGCTCGGCCGGCTGCGCGAGCTGGCCCGGGCGGAGGGCCTCCAGGCCGCCTGACCGGGCCTCGTCGGGACAGGTGCCGGTTCCGTGGCACCGAGCGGCTCAGTAGCCGCCTGAGCTGGTAGTAATGACGGCGAACGGCCGGCGTCCGATAGGGGGACGCCGGCCGTTCGCCGTAGCCGTGCCGGTCAGCCGACCCGGCCGTAGCCGGCGATGCTCATCATGTTCATCTTCCGTTTGAGCACGTTGCGACCGGCGCTCGGCGCGTCGATCACCTGACCGCCGCCGACGTAGAGCGCGACGTGCCCGAGCCCCGAGTAGAAGACCAGGTCGCCGGGGCGCAGCTCGCTACGGCTGACCCGGGAGGTGGCGTTCCACTGCATCGCCGCGTTGTGCGGCAGCCGCTTGCCGGCAGACCGCCAGGCGGCCAGGGTCAGCCCGGAGCAGTCGTATCCGCCGGGGCCCTCGGCACCCCAGACGTACGGCTTGCCGATCGCCCCGTACGCGTACCGAACGGCGGCGCCGGCGCTGCCGGAGACGGCCGGTGCGTCGGGGGTGGCGGCCGGGGTGGACCGGACCGGCTTGGCCGCCGGGGCCTCGGTGGCCCGCCCGTACGCCGCCCGGCGCATCTCGTAGAGCTTCGCCAGATCCTGCTCGATCCGCTTCTTGGCCTTGACGACGGCCCGGGACTGGGCGGCCTGCCGGGCCAAGGTGCTGTCGAGCCGGGTCTTCTGGTCGAGCAGCGCCCGCTGGTCGGCGGTGTACCCGTCGATCTGCTGTTGACGCTGCCGGGTGAGCTGGTCGAGGGTGCCGAGCCGGTCGACAAGTGAGCCGCCGGCCGGGTCGAGGATCGCCTCGGCGGTGCGCAGTCCCCCGGTCTTGTAGGCGGTGGCGGCGATCTGCCCCACCGCGGCCCGGCTCTGGGCGGCCTGGGTCTCCAGCGGGCCGATCCGCGCGTGCAGACCGGCCGCGGTGGCCTGGTTCGTCTTGATCTCCTCGTTGAGCTTGTTGTAGGACTCGACGATCCGTTCCAGCTCCGCCGAGGACTTCTCGATCCGGCTGGTGAGCTCGGCGACCGAGGGCTCGGCCCGGGCCGGTGCCGAGGGGGCGATCAGCGCGGCCGACAGGCCGGCGACCGCCAGGGTGCGCAGCAGCATCCGTAAGGACGACAAGAGCGGAAGACTCCTCTCCCACCGGTCACCGGGGGATGCTGACGCCCTCGGTGACACCGGCCGGGCCCGTCCGGATGGACGGCCGTTTACCGTGCCGGCCCGATCAACCTAACCCGTGACGGGAGTGACGCGCAGACAAAGCAGCGTCGAATGTTGCCGGAGCGGTGCGGCGTGTCGTTGTGGCAGCTGGAAACGGGTGCGGCCGGGGAGGGGGCGGTGACCGGGTGCTGAGTGGTTAGCGAGGAAGGTCTGATTCGTCGTTCCAGGCGGATACCGATGGGGATCGCGTGGGAAAAGAGGGATAAAACCGGAATGGTGGCCAGATGTGCCGGAGCAGGGAAGTGGCGGTCGCCGGATCTGTCGGAAATCGGGAAGCGGCCCGGGTGTGCCGGCAACAGAATGGAGCCTCAGCCGGGAATCCCGCCGTACGCAGGTGGATATCGCGGTGGGACACACCGGCCCCCGTCGGCCCCTGGGAGGACGCCGTGCAGGCAGACCGCGCCAGCACCCGACCGCCGCGCTGGTCCCGACCGACCACGCTGCTGTACGCCCGGCCCGGGATCGTGGTGACCACCGAGCGGTTCACCGCCGGCCGGAGCAGTTACGCCGTCGCCGACCTCACCCACCTGCGCACCGGCCGTGGGCCGCACGACCGGCTCGCGGCCCGGGTGGTCACCCTCGCCGCCGTCGGCGCGGGTACGGCCGGGGTGCTGCTCGGCTTCACCGGCGGCCTGGAACGGCTCACCGCCGGGGCGTACCTGGGGCTGGGGGTGGTGTGCCTGATGCCGGTGCTGCTGGTGCTGCTGGGGGACCGGTGGCGACCACCGGCCCACGAACTGCACGGGCACTGCCACGGCACCGAGCTGCTGCTGTTCAGCAGCGACGACCGGGAGCAGTTCGACCAGGTGGTCGACGCCCTGCACCAGGCCCGGGAGGAGCACCGCTACCCCGACGCCGACGACCCGTCACGCACCGCCGCCTACTGGCGACCGGCCCGCTGAGCACGGGCCGTCAGAGGACGGCCGGCTCCGGGGTACGGGGACGCGCGGTGGACAACTCGCGGGTGACCTTGCGCTCCGCCACGAACGACACGAAGGGCACCGTGCCGGCGAGCATCACCAGCAGCATCCGCTTCAACGGCCAGTCCACCCGACGCCCCAGGTCGAAGGTGGCGGCCAGGTAGAGCAGGTAGAGCCAGCCGTGCGCGGTGCCGACGACCGCCACCACGATCGGCTCGTCGAACGCGTACTTCAGCGGCATGCCGATCAACACCAGCACGGCCAGCGCCACGCCCACGATCCAGGCGATCACGCGGTACCGGGTAAGGGCTCCGCCCACCGTCGTCCGTCCTTCCGACCGGCCTCAGCCGGGATAGTCGCCGGGCCTCGCGCCCGGATTGGCGTTCAGCCAGTGCAGATAGCGGTTGTACGCGGCCAGGTCGGCGTCGTCCGCGCCGTCGGCCGGGGCGGCCGGCACCCGGGCGACCCGCACCGGACGGCGTACCGCCGGGGTGGCCGACGGTGCGGTGGCGGTGTCGACCGGTGCCGTCTCGCCCGGCGCGGTGGCCGGCGGCGGCGCGGTGTGCGGGCCGCGCAGCGTGTGCCGGACCTCACGCCACCAGACGAAGACCACGAAGCCGGCGAAGATCGGCCACTCCACCGCGTACGCCCAGCTCAGCGTGTTGCCGGAAGCGGCCCGGCTGATCTGCCACCAGCCCAGCGCCAGGAAGCCCGTCACCAGGACGACCAGGGCCACGTGGCGGAGGATCCACGCCGGGGTCCAGAGCCGCTTCATGCCGTCGAGGGTACCGGGGCGGGCCGGTGTCTCCGACGCGGCGTCGTAGCTGGCGCGCCGGAGGGTTTGGTGACATCCCGGCTGGGCATCCGTCTAGACACCAGCACAGTCGAACCCGAGGGGGCGACATGACCGAATCAGTACACCGCTCCGAGGCCAGCCCGGAACAGCGGATGCCCGAGTGGGACGGCGACCACGTCCACCACGCGGCCACCGTGATCTCCGGGACCGACGGCGAGCTGCTCGGGGTGGACCCGGCCGAGCTCGACGAGGACGACCTGATCCGCGAGTTGCAGAGCCTGCACCGCACCCGGCTCGACACACTCCGGCACGCCGCCGACTCGGCGCTCGCCAACCACCTGCGACGCACCGCCGAGTTGGAGACCGAGTACCTGGCCCGGCACCCCGGCCGCGAGGTCGACCCGCACCGGCTGCGGGACTCCTGATGGGCGTGCGCGCCGAGCGGGGCATGTCCGCGCCCCCCGAGGTGGTGTTCAGCACCGCCACCGACCCCGACCGGACCGACGCCTGGTTGCCCGGGACGCTGCGGGCCGACGGCCCTGCCCCGACCACCCGGTCCGACCACGAGCTGCGGGCCCGCTGGGACGGCCCGGACGGCGCGGCCGAACTCCAGGTCGCACCGGCCGACGCCGGCGGGGCCCGGGTCCGGCTGGAACTGCCCGCCGGGTCGGCCGACGGGCTGGCCGACGAATCCCTGGTCAACCTCGAACGTGAGGTCGCCGAGAACCTGACCGCGGGCTGACCCCCGACCCGCCCCGCTGGACACCGAAGACGTGATGCGAAGCACCCACCGATGCGAACGGACGAGGAGACCCGGTGACCGACAGCGGCCTGAAGCAGAAGGTGACGCGTCTGCGTCAGGCGTACGCGCCGCACGAGCATCGCCCGTTGGGTGGTTACCTGGCGGCGATGGGCACGTACGCCGGGGTGACCGCCTCCATCGCGGCGCTGGTGAAGGCGACCGGTCGACCGGTGCCCGAACGGCCCTCCCCGGGTGACGTGGTGCTGCTCGCCGTCGCCACCCACAAGCTGAGTCGGCTGCTCTCCAAGGACGCGGTGACCAGCCCGCTGCGCGCCCCGTTCACCCGCTACGACCACCCGATCGGCAGCGGCGAGGTGATGGAGCAGGTCCGTGACCAGGGCAGCGCCACCCGGCACGCGATCGGCGAGCTGCTCAGCTGCCCGTTCTGCCTGGCCGTCTGGGTGGCCACCGGGCTGACCGGTGGCCTGGTGCTGGCCCCCCGGCTGACCCGGCTGGTGGCGACCGCGCTGACCGCCGTCGCCGCGTCCGACTTCCTCCAGATGGGGTACGCGGTGGCCCAGCAGGCCGCCGAGGGCGGGCGTCCCGACGAGAAGTGACAGGTACGCGGAAGGGGCCGGCAGATCGTGTCCGCCGGCCCCTTTCCCGTCATCCGCCCGCTCAGGTGGGGGTGGTGCCGTGGTCCTCACCCGCCCAGCCGCGCGACGTCTCCGGTTCCCGCTCGTCGGCGTCCGCGCCGGTGATCACGTCACTGTCGACGGCGGTCCGGTCGTGCTCGTTGGCGAAGTCCGGCTCGGGCAGGGTGTCCTGCCCCTCGGGGGGTTGGCCGAGGGCCGGCACCCGCTCGTGGTGTTCCTGCTGGTCGGACATCTCGATCTCCTCTCGCCGGCAACGGCCGGTCAGCCCGCCGTCCCGCCCAGCAGGTCGGCCACCTCGTCCACCGCGTACTCGCCCTCGGGGAGCGCGGCGACCCGGGTGAGCAGCTCCGCCGGCAGGCCCGCGCTGACCGCCGAGCGGTAGATGTCGGCCTGGCTGAGCCGTTCCTGGCCGTGGTAGATCTCGTCCAGCAACTCGTCGAGCTGCCGGATGTCCGGCTGGTCGGTCCCGGGCAGGTCGTCGGTCACGGGTGCGTCGTCGGTCACGGGTGCGTCGTCGGTCACCCCGCCCTGCTACCCGGGGTCGAAACGGTCAAACCCGTCAGGCCGGGGTGGGCAGGGTTGCCCGGCGGGCCCGGACGGCGGCTCCGAGGTGCTCCAGCACCTCCGCCGTGGTGCCCCAGTCGATGCAGGCGTCGGTGACCGACTGGCCGTAGGTCAGCTCCCGGGTCGGGTCCAGGTCCTGCCGGCCCGCCAGCAGGAAACTCTCCAGCATGATGCCGACGATGCCCCGCTGCCCGGCGGCGAGCTGGGCGGCCACGTCGGCGGCCACCCTCGGCTGGTTGCGGTGGTCCTTGCCGCTGTTGGCGTGGCTGGCGTCGACCACCAGCCGCTCCGGCAGCCCGGCCGCCCGGAGCAGGTCCAGCGCCCCGGCCACCGACCCGGCGTCGTAGTTCGGCCGGCCCCCGCCGCCGCGCAGCACCAGGTGCCCGTCGGCGTTGCCCCGGGTGTGCATGATCGCCGGGGTGCCGGAGACGTCGATGCCGGGGAAGACGTGCGGCACCTCGGCGGCCCGGATCGCGTCCACGGCGGTGGCGATGCTGCCGTCCGGGCGGTTCTTCATGCCGATCGGCATGGACAGCCCGGAGGCGAGCTGCCGGTGCACCTGGCTCTCCACCGTCCGGGCACCGATCGCGCCCCAGGCCACCGTGTCGGCGATGTACTGGGGGGTGATCGGGTCGAGGAACTCGCAGCCCACCGGGAGCCCCAACCGGACCACGTCGCGCAGCAGCGCCCGCGCGGTCCGCAGGCCGGTGTTCACGTCACCGGAGCCGTCCAGCGCCGGGTCGTTGATCAGGCCCTTCCAGCCGACAGTGGAACGCGGCTTCTCGAAGTAGACACGCATCACCACCAGCAGGTCGTCGGCGTGCCGGTCGGCGGCCTCGCGCAGCCGGTGCGCGTAGTCGAGCGCCGCCGCCGGGTCGTGCACCGAGCACGGGCCCACCACCACCAGCAGGCGGTCGTCGGCGCGGTCCAGCACCCGCCCGACCGCGCGTCGACCGGCCAGCACGGCCGAGGCCAGCGGCGGATCCAGGGGCAGCTCGTGCAGGAGCAGGGCGGGGGTGGTAAGCGGCACGACACGGTCGATCCGTTGGTCGATGACCGCGCCGTTGTCCGGGGTCGGCCCGTTGTCCGGGGTCGTCACGGGGGAAGTCCTTCCGCCGACCGTGCCCGGTGCCGGTGCCCGGGTCGAGCCGGCTGCTCGTAAACAGAAGGGCAGGAAGCTGAAGGCTCCTGCCCGGCCGGCTCGAAACGCGGTGACGTCAGCTCATGGTGAGGTCACCGGCTCCGCAGCCGGCTGCCTAAACCATCGATACGAACGTGTCACGCCGGCAAGCGTACCCGAGGCGGAGGAAAGACTCATCCGGTAGTCGGCCGAACCTCGCCTGACGTTCACTTCCGGCACGGCGACCGTCGGTAACTTCGGCGGCACCGCTCGCATCCCCCGGAGGTTCCGATGGACCGTCGTACCGTCCTGCGCGCCACCGTCGCCGGTGGGGCCGCCGCCTTCGCCGGCAGCCTCTGGTCCGGCGCCGCGCTGGCCGCCCCGGCCCAACCCGGCGTCGGCCCCTACGGTCCACTCGGCACCGCCGACGGCAACGGCATCCAACTGCCCGCCAGCTTCACCAGCCGGGTGATCGCCCGCTCCCGGCAGGTGGTCCCCGGCACCTCGTACACCTGGCACAACGCTCCCGACGGCGGGGCCTGCTTCGCCGCCGGCACCGGTTGGATCTACGTCTCCAACTCGGAGATCACCCCCAGCGGCGGCGCGTCGGCGGTGCGGTTCACCGCCGAGGGGACGATCGCCTCGGCGTACCGCATCCTCTCCGGCACCAACCAGAACTGCGCCGGCGGCGCGACGCCGTGGGGGACCTGGCTCTCCTGCGAGGAGATCAGCCGGGGCTTCGTCTACGAGACCTACCCGCAGGGCGGCACCGCCGCGGCGCAGCGCCCGGCGCTGGGCCGGTTCAAGCACGAGGCGGCGGCGGCCGACCCGGTCCGCCAGGTGATCTACCTGACCGAGGACGAGACCGACGGCTGCTTCTACCGGTTCCGCCCCTCCGTCTGGGGCGACCTCTCCGCCGGCACCCTGGAGGTGCTGGTCGCCGGCACCGCCACCAGCGGCCCGGTGAGCTGGGCCCGGGTCCCCGATCCGGACGGCTCGCCGACGGCGACCCGCAACCAGGTCTCCGGGGCGAAGCGGTTCACCGGCGGCGAGGGCTGCTGGTACGCCGACGGCACCTGCTGGTTCACCACCAAGGGCGACAACCGGGTCTGGGCGTACGACGTGGTCGGCCAGCGCATCGACCTGGCGTACGACGACTCGCTGGTGACCGGCGGCAGCGCCCCGCTGACCGGGGTGGACAACATCACCGGCACCCGCTCCGGCGACCTCTACGTCGCCGAGGACGGCGGCAACATGGAGATCAACCTGATCACCCCGACCGCAGTGGTGACGCCGTTCCTGCGGATCACCGGGCAGTCCTCGTCGGAGATCACCGGGCCGGCGTTCTCGCCGGACGGCAGCCGGCTCTACTTCTCGTCCCAGCGCGGCACGTCCGGCCTCTCCGCCGGCGGCATCACCTACGAGGTACGCGGCCCGTTCCGCTCCTGACGCCCGCCCGCTACGCCCGCCCGCTACGCCCGCACGTCCCCCGCTCGCCCCTCGGGCCTCGTCTCCGTCCCGCTCATGACCGCGCTCGGTCCCCGACGATGGCCGTCTGTCGAATTCCGCCGATGATCGTGCTCGATCCAGGATGTAGTGGCCTCAGGTCGGCGGGAGGCCCCTACATCCTGGATCGAGGGTGGGCTCGGGCGGTGGGGGATCTCGTTGCGGGGTTGGGGGTCTGGGGGCGTGGCGGAGGCGTCGGTGGGGTATCGACAACCTCATGACCCACGAGCAGAGCGACCAGGAACGGGTGGAGTCCCGGGCCCACCTGCTGCCCGAGGAGGCAGCGGTCGGCAGCGACGACCCGCAGGCCCAGGCCGAGGCGATCCTCGCCGAGTCTGATCTCCGCGAGGCCGACCAGCGGGCCGCCCCCGACACGGTGCTGGAGCACCGGACGTCCGAGCAGACCGTCACCACGATCGAACCCCCCGACTGACCCACCCCTGACCGATCCACCCGCTGACTGATCCACCCCCGACCCACTCCAGGTCGCCGAGGTGGCGGTGTCCACTTCCGGGTGATCCCGCCACCTCGGCGTCATTGAGTCGATCAAGGCCGGTTGTTCGCCCGTCGAGGCCAGGTGGACAGGCCGGGCGGACAGGCCAGGTGGAGTGTGGTCCGGGTGGTGTGCCGGTGCGGGCGGTGGTGGTGCGGCGGGGCCGGACGGTGGCGCGTCGCCCCGGCGGCGTGGAGATCGGATAGCGTCGGGTCATGCCCGACAGCGGTTACCCCTGGCCCATCGAGACGACCCGACTGGACAACGGCCTGCGCGTGGTGGTGAGCGAGGACCGCACCGCCCCGGCGGTCGCGGTCAACCTCTGGTACGACGTGGGCTCCCGCCACGAGCCGGCGGGACAGACCGGCTTCGCCCACCTCTTCGAGCACCTGATGTTCGAGGGCTCGGTCAATGTCGCCAAGACCGAACACATGAAGCTGATCCAGGGCTCCGGTGGCTCGCTCAACGCCACCACCAACCCGGACCGGACGAACTATTTCGAGACCGTCCCGGCCGAACATCTGGAACTGGCCCTGTGGCTGGAGGCCGACCGGATGGGCGGGCTGGTCCCCGCGCTGACCCAGCAGACCCTGGACAACCAGCGGGACGTGGTCAAGAACGAGCGTCGACAGCGCTACGAGAACGTCCCGTACGGCGACGCCTGGCTGCGGCTGCTCCCGCTGCTCTACCCGCCGGGGCACCCCTACCACCACGCGACGATCGGGTCGATGGCCGACCTGAACGCCGCCGACCTGGCCACCTTCCAGGCGTTCCACCAGACCTACTACGCGCCGGACAACGCGGTGCTCACCGTGGTCGGCGACGCCGCCGCCGCCGAGGTGCTCGCGCTGGCCGAGCGGTACTTCGGGGGGATCCCGGCGCGCGGTGACATCCCCGCCGCGCCGGACGGCCACACCGTCGCCCGCACCGACCGGCCCGCCGTCGAGACGGTCACCGCCGAGGTTCCGGCCGCCCGGGTCTACGTCGCGCACCGCACCCACCCGTTCGGCAGCCCCGGCTACGACGTGGCCACGGTGGCCGCCACGGTGCTCGGCAGCGGCCGGGGCAGCCGGCTCTACCAGCGCCTCGCCGACGGCGAACGGCTCGCCCAGCCGGACCTGGTCGGCGCGTACGGGGTGGACCTGGCGCACGCCCCGGCGCCATTGATCGCCACCGCCACCGCCCGCCCCGGAGTGACCGCCGAGCGGCTCACCGAAGGGGTCGCCGAGGTGGTCGACGAACTCGCCACCGTGCCGGTCACCGCCGCCGAGCTGGACCGGGCCAAGGCGCTGCTCAGCACCGCCTGGTGGCGGCAGATGGCCACGGTGGACGGCCGGGCCGACGCACTCGGCCGGTACGCCACCCAGATCGGCGACCCGGCGAAGACCGCCGACCGGCTGCCCGGCTGGCTGTCGGTGACCGCCACGCAGATCGCCGAGCTGGCCGCCGACGTGCTCACCCCCGCCGACCGGGTGACCCTGACCTACCTGCCGGAGGAGACCTCATGACGCTGATCACCACCCGTCCGGGTCCGGGCACCGCCCGGCCCTACCGGTTCCCGACGGTGGTCCGGCGGGAGGTCGCCGGTGGCCGGGTGGTCGCCGCGCACCTGCCCGGCCAGAACCTCGCCGTCGCGTTGCTGCTGCTCGACGCGGGTGCCGGGCGTGAGCAGGTGGGCAAGGAAGGGCTCGGCGCGGTGCTGGCCAAGGCGCTGGAGGAGGGCACCGCGCAGCGGGACGCCACCGGCTTCGCGCTGGCCGTCGAGGGCCTCGGCACCGAACTGGCCACCGGGCTGGACTGGGACAGCTTCCAGGTCAGCGTCCAGGTGCCGGTGGACCGGCTCGGCGCCGCGGTGGAGCTGCTCGCCGAGGCGGTGCGGACGCCCAGGCTCGACCCGGACGACGTGCGCCGGGTCCGCGACGACGAGGCGACCGCGCTGCGGATGGACTGGTCCAACCCCGGTCCACGTGCCGACGCGGCGCTACGTGCCGACCTGTTCGGCGCGCAGAACCGGTGGGGCCGGCCGCTGTACGGCGACCCCGGCTCGGTGGCCGGGCTGGACGTGGAGGACGTCACCGTCTTCCACTCCGAGTGGTTCCTCCGCCCCGGCACCCTGATCGTCGCCGGTGACCTGGACCGGATCGACCTGGACGCGCTGGGCGCGGCGGCGTTCGCGGGCACCGGCGGCGGTCCCGTCGAGCGGGGCGGCCCGATCGAGGTGGCGCTGCCCGCCGGACGGCGGATCATCCTGGTGGACCGCCCCGGCTCGGTGCAGTCCACCCTGCGGCTGGGCCACCCGTCACCGCACCGCGCCCACCCCGACCACGTGCCGATGACGCTCGCCGGCACGGTGCTGGGCGGGGCGTTCACCTCCCGGCTCAACCACCTGATCCGCGAGGTACGCGGCTACACGTACGGCATCCGGGGCGACTTCGCCTCGTCCCGCCGGTTCGGTCGGTTCGCGGTCAGCTCCGGCGTGCAGACGTCGGTGACCGCCCCGGCCCTGGTCGAGGCGATCGGCGAGATCACCCGTACCCGGGCCGGCGGGGTGACCGAGGACGAGCTGGCGGTGGCCCGGTCCTGGCGGGCCGGTCAGCTCTCGGTCGAGTTGCAGAGTCCCCGGGCGATCGCCTCGGCGTTGACCACCCTGGTCGTGCACGACCTGCCGGACGACTACCACGCGCGGTTGCGGGAGGAACTGCTCGCCGCCGACGTCGCGCAGGTCTCCGCGGCTGCCGGCGAGCACCTGCACCCGGATGCGCTCACCCTGGTCATCGAGGGGGACGCGGCGCTGATCCGCGACGAGCTGGTCGCCTCCGGGCTCGGCGAGGTGACCGACCACGCCGGCTGAACGGCGCTCGACGGGTGGCCGACCACCGGGCTGAGGGCAGGTCGGGGAGCGGGGCGGTGTGATTCCGGTCGCGCCGCCCCGGGAGGGCCGGGCCGGGCCGGTGGTGCGGATGCTGCGGCCGGACGGCCTGGTCACGGGCGATCTTCCGGGGCTTCGGGGCGTACCGTCGGGTGGTTTGTGGTGTGGTGGGGGGCACGGGCGGTGACCGGCGGGCGGGCGGTGACCCGGGCGGTGGGAAAGGTTTCCCGCCGTGGGCCTGCGGCTGGGTAGCCTCGCGGGCATGAGGATCGGCATTGTGGGAGCCACCGGCCAGGTCGGTGGGGTCATGCGGCAGGTGCTGGCGGAACGCGGGTTCCCGGCGGAGCAGGTGCGGTTGTTCGCCTCGGCCCGGTCGGCCGGGCGCACCCTGCCCTGGCAGGGCGGCGAGGTCACGGTGGAGGACGCGGCCACCGCCGACTACTCCGGGCTGGACATCGTGCTCTTCTCCGCCGGCAAGGGTACGGCGAAGGAGCTGGCGCCCCGGGTCGCCGCGACCGGTGCCGTGGTGATCGACAACTCGTCGGCGTTCCGCACCGACCCGCAGGTGCCGCTGGTCGTCGCCGAGGTCAACCCGCACGCGATCGCCGACCGGCCGAAGGGCATCATCGCCAACCCGAACTGCACCACGATGGCCGCGATGCCGGTGCTGCGCCCGCTGCACGACGAGGCCGGGCTGGTCAGCCTGGTCGTCGCCACCTACCAGGCGGTCTCCGGTGCCGGTCTGGCCGGCGTCGCCGAGCTGGACGAGCAGGTCCGCAAGGTCGTCGAGGGGGCCGCCGGGCTGGCCTACGACGGGGCGGCTGTGGAGTTCCCCGCGCCGCGTTCGTTCGCCCGGCCGATCGCCTTCAACGTGCTCCCGCTGGCCGGCGCGATCGTCGACGACGGCTCGTTCGAGACCGACGAGGAGCAGAAGCTGCGCAACGAGAGCCGGAGGATCCTGGAGATCCCCGAGCTGAAGGTCTCGGGCACCTGCGTCCGGGTGCCCGTCTTCACCGGCCACTCGTTGCAGATCAACGCCCGGTTCGCCAGGCCGATCACCCCGCAGCGGGCCCGGGAACTGCTCGACGGTGCCCCCGGGGTGGCCCTGTCGGACGTACCGACGCCGTTGCAGGCGGCCGGTCAGGACCCGACGTACGTCGGCCGGATCCGGGCCGACGAGACCGTAGAGCACGGCCTGGCGCTGTTCTGCGCCAACGACAACCTGCGCAAGGGTGCCGCGCTGAACGCGGTACAGCTCGCCGAACTGGTCGCCGCCGGACTCCGCTGACCGGTCGCGTCGGGTCGGGCGCTCTCGGCGTCCGGCCGGTCCCGCCGGGCCGGCGTCCCCCGCGCTCGGCCCGGCGGCGGGGACGGCCGTGCCGGTCACCGGGTGCGCTGGTGGAGGTGCGTTACCTGGTCGGGAGCGGCGGGTAGACGGCCGTGCCGACACCGAGAGGAGAGCGCCATGACAACGGTCGGAGAGTTCATGACGACCCGGTTGGTGACGATGGACGGCAACGACACGCTCACCGCCGCCGCGCAGGAGATGCGGGACAGTGCGATCGGCGACGTGGTGGTGACCAGCGGTGACGACGTGGTCGGAATCGTCACGGACCGGGACGTCACCGTCCGGGCGGTAGCCGAGAGTCTGGACCCGAACCGTACCCGGCTCAACGAGATCACCAGCAGGGACGTGATCACGGTCAGCCAGCACGACGACGCGGTCGCCGCCGCGGACCTGATGCGCACCTACGCCGTACGCCGGCTGCCGGTGATCGACGACGGCCGGTTGGTGGGCCTGGTGTCGATGGGTGACCTTGCGGTCGAACGGGAACCCCAGTCGGTCCTCGCGGACATCAGCGCCGACGACCCCAACAACTGACCTCCGCATGCGGACGGCCCAGACGCCGGCCCCCGGGACATCCCGGGGGCCGGCGTTCGTCGTCCCGTCGGCGCGGGTGCCGGCCCCGGCGGATGGCCTCACCCGATCCGGGCGAGGTTGACGGCGGACCGGGCGGGGATCCCCCGCCGGTACCGGCAGGCGGATGGGACGACGGGGGAGAGGCCCGATGGTGGACGCGACCACGAGGTTCTTCGAGAGTCTGGAGCGGCGGGGTTACGAGCCGCTGTTGGACAAGGCCGTGGGGACGCTGCGTTTCGACCTGCACGAGGGGGCGCAGACCACCCACTGGCTGCTCCGGGTTGACCGGGGCAAGGTGGCGGTCAGCCAGGAGGACCGCGAGGCGGACACCGTCATCGGGACGACTCCGGCGTTGTTCGAGGAGATGGCGGCGGGTCGGGAACACGGCCTGGCGGCGCTGCTGCGCGGCGACATGACGGTGACCGGGGACGCCCGGCTGGTGGTGCAGATCGAGCGGGTCTTCCCCAGTTCCCCGGACGCCCAGGGGCCGCACCGGCTCCACCAGCGGGAGGTGCGGTGATGGGACAGAGCAACACGGTCCGGATCCTGGACGGCAACACGTTCGTCGTCTCGGAGGAGACCGGCGACATCGAGGCGACACCGACAGAGCCGACCGGCCTGTTCTCCCTCGACGTCCGCTTCCTGTCCCGCTGGGTGCTGACCGTCAACGGGGAACGGCTCAACGCGCTGTCCTACGACGACCTCCAGTACTACGAGGCGCGGTTCTTCCTGGTGCCCGGGATGGCCACCCACTACGTCGACGCGAAGCTGTCGATCATCCGGGAGCGCGCGGTCGGTGGCAGCTTCCGCGAACAGTTGACCATCCTGAACCACGACGAGAAGGCGGTCGACCTGGAGGTCCGGATGGACGCCGGGGCCGACTTCGCCGACCTCTTCCAGGTCAAGGACGAGATCCTCAACAAGAAGGGCGAGCTGTACGCCGAGGCCGAGTCCGACCGGCTGCGGCTGGGCTACCGCCGGGGCAACTTCCGGCGGGAGACGGTCATCTCGTCGTCCCGGCCGGCCCGGTACGACCGGAACGGCTTCGCGTACTCGGTGCACCTGGAACCCAACGAGGAGTGGACCGCGGAGATCGACGTACAGACCTTCGCGATCGGCCCGGGGGGCCGGGACCTGCGGCTGGGCGTGACCGTGCACGGCCACGAACGGCTCGCCCTCGCGCACGACCTGGAGGAGTGGATCGCCAAGGCCCCCAAGGTGAACAGTGAGCACGACCGGGTGGCCGCCACCTACCGGCGCAGCCTGATCGACCTGGCGGCGCTGCGCTTCGCGCCGCTGTCGCTCGGCGGCCAGACCCTGCCCGCCGCCGGCCTGCCCTGGTTCATGACCATGTTCGGCCGGGACAGCATCCTGACCTGTCTGCAGGTGCTGCCGTTCGCCCCGGAACTGTCCAAGACCACGCTACGGATTCTGGCTGCCCTCCAGGGCACCCGGTTCGACGACTTCCGGGACGAGGACCCGGGCCGGATCCTGCACGAGATGCGCTACGGCGAGACGGCCGCCTTCGAGGAGCAGCCGCACTCGCCCTACTACGGTTCGGTCGACGCCACCCCGCTGTTCGTGGTCCTGCTCGACGAGTACGAGCGGTGGAGCGGGGACGTCGCGCTGGTCAAGGAGTTGGAACGGGAGTGCCGGGCCGCGCTGAGGTGGATCGACGACTACGCCGACCTGGCCGGCAACGGCTACATCTGGTACGAGCGGCGCAACACCGAGACCGGGCTGGAGAACCAGTGCTGGAAGGACTCCTGGGACTCCATCTCGTACGCCGACGGTAGCCTGCCGCCGTTCCCCCGGGCCACCTGCGAGGTGCAGGGCTACGCGTACGACGCGAAGCGCCGGGCGGCCCGGATGGCCCGGGAGTTCTGGGACGATCCGGCGTTCGCCGACCGGCTGGAGCGGGAGGCCGCAGCGCTGAAGGAGCGGTTCAACCGGGACTGGTGGGTGGCCGACGGGGAGTACTACGCGCTGGCCCTCGACCCGGACGGCCGGCAGTGCGACGTGCTCAGCTCCAACATCGGGCACCTGCTGTGGAGCGGGATCGTCGACCACGACCGGGCCGAGAAGATCGCCAGGCACATGGTCGGGCCCCGGCTGTTCACCGGCTGGGGCGTGCGTACCCTCGCCGAGGGGGAGGTGCGGTACAACCCGATCGGCTACCACAACGGCACGATCTGGCCGTTCGACAACTCCTTCATCGCCTGGGGCCTGCGCCGGTACGGCTTCGCCGAGGAGGCCGCCACCATCGCCAACGGCATCCTCGACGCGGCCACCTACTTCGAAGGGCGGCTGCCCGAGGCGTTCGGTGGTTATCCCCGGGAGCAGACCAAGTTCCCGGTCGAGTACCCGACGGCGTGCAGCCCGCAGGCCTGGTCGACGGGCGCCCCGCTGCTGCTGCTGCGGACCATGCTCGGCCTGGAGCCGCACGAGGGGCACCTGGCGGTGGAGCCGGTGCTGCCCGTCGGGATGGGCCGGATCGAGGTGTTGGACATCCCGGGCCGGTGGGGACGGGTGGACGCCTTCGCCCGGGGCCGGGCCGACCGGCAGCGGCTGGCCGACTGACCGGCGTGCCGTACGCCGACCGCGCCTCGGCCGGGCTCCCCGAGCCGGCTCCGCCCTACGGTTCCGTAACCTACGCGGGGTAAAGTAACCGGATGCCGGAACTCGTTTACCCGCCCGTGATCGCCGCCGCCAAGACCATGTTCCGGGTCCTCGACCTGCGGCTGACCGTCGACGGCAACCACCACGTGCCCCGTACCGGTGGGGTGGTGCTGGCCAGCAACCACGTCAGCTACCTCGACTTCATCTTCTGCGGGTACGGGGCGCACGAGTCCCGGCGGCTGGTCCGGTTCATGGCCAAGCACGAGGTCTTCGCGCACAAGGTCTCCGGCCCGCTGATGCGCGGCATGAAGCACATCCCGGTGAACCGGTCGGCGGGGGTCGGTTCGTACAACACGGCGGTGGACGCGCTGCGCCGGGGCGAGGCGGTCGGTCTCTTCCCGGAGGGGACGATCAGCCGTTCCTTCACGGTGAAGGAGTTGAAGACCGGCGCGGCCCGGATGGCGCAGGCGGCGGCGGTGCCGCTGCTGCCGGTGGCGCTGTGGGGCACCCAGCGGCTCTGGACCAAGGGCCGGCCGAAGACCCTGACCCGGCGGCACACCCCGATCACCATCCTGCTCGGCGAGCCGATGGACCCGGCCGCCTATCCGGACGCCAACGCCATGACGGCGGAGCTGAAGACCCGGCTGGCCGCGCTGGTGGACCGGGCCCAGCGGGAGTACCCCGACAAGCCGGCCGGCCCGGACGACACCTGGTGGCAGCCGGCCCACCTGGGCGGTACCGCGCCCAGCCTGGAGAAGGCCGCCGAACTGGACCGCCGCCCCCGCCGCTCGACCGCCTCCTGACCGCCTCCTGACCGCCCGGCGCATGCGGTCGACGCCGCCGCCCTGGTGTCATACGCGCGTCCTGTAGAGCTGATGACGAAAACGAATCGGGATGAACTCCGTCCGGCGCGGCCTCGACGCCGCGGCAGAGCGGCCACCACAGGTGATGCGTCGAGTCATCGGGCCGGTGCCGCCTCGTCGCGCCCTTCATGATCGTGCTGCAACCATGTTGTCAACACCGTTGCGTTAACGCCGTGGGCGGCTGGTCAACCCGGGACAGAAAGTGCCCGATCGGGGAGCGGGGTGGGCCAGCTTGGCGATCATGGAGTGGTGGTGCCGGCTTTGAAGGTTTTGCGGGCGTTCTGTTACCCACCACAACTCCATGATCGGCGAGGCAGCGGTGGTTGACGAACAGCCGTTCCACCTAACGCAACGGTGTTGACCATGTTGTAGTGGCCTCCGTTGTTCAGAAGCCCACTACAACATGGTTGCAGCACGATCATATGGCTGAGGCACCGCGCGGGAGCGACCGGAACCAGCCGAACAGCGATGGCGGATGTGGTCGCGGTGACGGTGGCGGTCGCGGTCGCGGTCGCGGTAAGGATGCGGTGACGGTGACGGTGGTGGGTGCGGTCCCGGTGGGGATGCGGTGGCGGTGGTGGTGGTGGTGGGTGTGGTCGCGGTGACGGTGGCGGACGCGGTCGCGGTGGGGATGCGGTGGCGATGGCGGTGGTGGGTGTGGTCGCGGTGGGAGTCCGCCTTCCCGGCCGCACCGGCCCCCCGGCCGCACCGGCCCCCCGGCCGCACGGGCCCCCCGGCCGCACGGGCCCCCCGGCCGCACGGGCCCCCCGGCCGCACGGGCCCCCCGGCCGCACGGGCCCCCCGGCCGCACCGGCCCCCGGCCCCGCCCGCTCGGCCTCGCTCGCCCGCTCGGCCCTGCTCGACCGCTCGGCCCTGCTCGACCGCTCGGCCCTGCTCGACCGCTCGGCCCTGCTCGACCGCTCGGCCCTGCTCGACCGCTCGGCCCTGCTCGACCGCTCGGCCCTGCTCGACCGTTCGGCCCTGCTCGACCAGCCATGCCCCGCCCGTGCTGTTCGCGGTCCACTGTGGCGCGTGGTCGGTCAGCTGCCGACGGCGTCCTGCCCCGCCGGCTCGGGGGTGCGGTAGTAGTCGTCGCGGGAGAGGAACTCCACAGGCAGCGAACCGGGCAGGGTCACCCGCGCCTCACCTGTCATCGGAGCGGCGGTGGCCCGTCGGATCAGCACGTCCCGCTCCGGCGGTGCCAGCTCCACCAACTCGGGACGGGTGACCCGGAAACAGGCCACCGTCCGTCGGATCAGCCGGGCCAGCTCGGTCACCGGGCCCACCTGGCCACCAAGGGCCAGGGTGGGTTGTTGGATCGTCCGCAGCGCGTCGCAGACCACAAGCAGTTCGGCGTCCGGAGCCGTACCGTGCGCCCCGGAGGGGGTGGACCGTAGCTCCAGCCGGGACGGCCACTGCCAGCGGACCTGCCCGCTGACCAGGCGAGGCAACCGGACGGCCCGCCGGTGCCGGACGCCCGCCGAGTCGATCTTGCCGGCGACCAGGGCCAGGTCACCGGCGAGGCAGACGTACGCGAGGCGACGGTCGGTGACGGTGACCGAGGCGGGTGCCGGCAGGACCCACTGCCGGCGGGTGCCGGTCGGGCTGAGTAGACAGCCGGCCACCGACGTCAGGTACCGGCCGAGCACCCGTTCACCGGGTTCCGGGACCAGGTCGTGGTGCCGGTCGAGTACGGGGGCGAATTCGTCCTCCGGCGCGTCGAACCGATGCGGTGCGATGAAGAACGGGGACATGTCCTCGCGCATCGTCACGACCTCCCCCGCGCAGTGGTCTCGTGGCGTTCAGCCTCACCGACCCGTGACGCGCTGTCATGACACCCGTTAGGGGGTCGGCCGGTCGTACGACGCCTGTGACCGGTAGGTGCCGATCTCCTCCGGCCGGACTAGTCCGTCCTCGATCGCCCGGGCCAGGAGAGCGGCCTTCGTGGCGGCCGGTCGGCCCGCTCGGGTGTACTTGATCCGGGCCCGGTCCACATATTGTTTGACGGTGTGCTCGCTGATCTGCATCCGGCGGGCCACCGACGCCTTCGACATCGACTGGAACCACAGCAGCAGTGCCTCGCGTTCCTTGTCCGACAGGGCCGGTCGGTCCGGGCGCGGATCACCCACCATCGCCCCGGCCAGGGCCGGCGGCACGTACGGGCGGTCACTTGCGGCGGCCAGCACGGTCGCCACGCAGTGTTCCCGCCCCTCGTGTTTGGCCAGGAACGCGGTCGCCCCGGCGTCGAGCGCCGTGAGTATCGTCGCCGGATCGGTGTGCTCGGAGTAGACCACCACCCGCCGACCGGCGGTGCTCAGCTCGGCCAACTTGTCGATGACCATCCGCCCGCGCAGCCGCAGATCCAGCAGGATCACGTCTGCCTCCGGCGCGGTCCGCAGCACCAGGTCCGGGTCGTCGCCGGTGGCGAGCACCCGTAGTCGAGGCTCGGTGGACAACCAGGCCCGCACTCCGTCGATCACCACCGGATGGTCGTCGACGATCGACACTCCGACGGGTCGCTCCCCGCTCATGGCCGGCGCCACCGGGTCTGCGTCCACCTGATCTCCCCGTCCCGCTCCTGTAGGTGTTCCACCTGTTCGTCGTCGCCCGCCGGAGCGAACGGCGGGTCGCCCGGCTGGGGTCCCGGCGCGTCGGCCGTTCCCGGGCCGCCCACGTCCGGTGCCACCAGGCTGACAGCAACCTCGTCCGGACCGGCCACCACCGTCAGCCGGGCCCAACCGGTGGCGGCGGCCAGCGCGGCGGCCAACGGGTCGGCCAGCCGCCGGCGGACCTCCACCGGCAGCGGCGGCGGCGTGCCGATGGCGATCAACTCGATCGGCAGCCCGTTGCGTTCGGCCAGGTCGGCGGCGGCCCGCAACTCGTGCAGCAGCGGATCCGGCACGTCGTCGGATTCGGCGATCAGCCGGCGCAACCGGGTCGCCGCCAGCACGCACCGGCGCTGCACGAACGGGTCGGTCGGGTCGGCGCGACCATCGGCCAGCTCCGCCAGCACCTGCTCGGCGGCCCCACCGACAAGCGCCAGCCGGGTCCGCCGGTCGGCCAGGGCCCGTTCGGCGGCGTCCCGTTCGGCGCGTACGGCGAGGGTCGCCGCGGCGGTGCCGGCCCGGTCCCGGGCGAGGGTGGAGATCACCGCGGCACCGGCGAAGACCGCCACCGGCAGCGAAGAGGTGCCGTAGACGTACATCGTGAAGCGGGTCAGGTCGGCGGGGGCGGTCGCGCCGTGGCCGATCAGCGCGGCGAGCGCGATCACCGAGTGACCGGCCGACAGGGCGATCATCCAGCGGATCGGGCGACCCCAGAGCACCACCACGAGGAACCAGGCCAACCCGGTCCACGCCCAGTTCCCGGCGGCGAAGAACTGCCGTTCGCCGGCCGCCGCGAAGACCGCCGTGTCCACCGCCAGCAACGTGGTCACCAACGGAAGCACCGGTGGCAGGGTGCCGTGCAGCAGCCGGTGGGCGGCGTACCCGCCGACGACGAGGGCGGTCAGCCAGCCCACCGCGACCACCGTCGGCGCGGCCAGCTCGGACCAGGCGCCGAGCAGCGCCGGCAACCCGATCGCGGTGTGCCAGACCAGCGCGATGGCCACCGCCGCGATCCGGGCGCCCCGGTCCGAGACCCGGGCCACGTCCACGGCGGTGCCGTCGGCCACCGCCAGGCTCCCCGACGACATCACCGGCCGGGGTACGCGGGCCGGTGCCGTCGCGCTGAGGTCAGTGGACATCCGGCCATTCCAGCCTGATCCGGGTGCCCTCGCCAGGGGCGGAGGTCACCTCCGCCCGCCCGCCGACATCGGCCAACCGGCCCCGGATCGACTCGCGTAGTCCGTACCGATGGGCCGGGACGGTGGCCGGGTCGAAACCGGGACCGTCGTCGACCACCTCGACCACGACGCCGCCGTCGTGCCGGCCCAACCGCACGACCACCTCGGCATCCGGCGCGTGCCGGGCCACGTTGGCCAGCGCGGCGGCGGTGGCGTCGACGAGCGCGGCGACCACCCCCGCCGGGGCCGTGCAGGGCGGCAACGTGGCGGTCACCGTCAGCTCCGGGTGGATGGCGAGCAGCGCGCGTAGACCGGCGTCGACATCGGCCGGACCGGCCCCGACAGCGATGCCGACCTGGCCGGCCTCATTGCCGACCTGGCCCGCCTCGTTGCCGGCCGGAGCGGTCTCGTTGCGGACCTGGCCGGTCTCGTTGCCGACCGGGTCGGTCGAGGGGGTGGACCGGGCGTTCGCGAGCGCCACCAGGGTACGCAGATCCGCGTCGGCCCGTTCGCGTAACGCCGCCGAACCGGCCGGCAGGGCACCCAGCCCGACCATGGTCAACGTGGACAGGACCGTGTCGTGCAGGTCCCGGTTCTGCCGCCGTTCCACCTCCCGGACCGTCCGGGCAAGCACCGCCTCCCGGCGCAGCCGCTGGAATTCGGTGAAGGCGGCGTCGGCCCGTCCGATCCACCGGCGCATCACCGTCGCCGTCATCGCCGCGCAGCCTGTCTGCACCAGCAGGGTCGCCGCGTGCGCGGACGCCTCGACGGTGTTGCCGGCGGCCGAGGCGCCGGCCGCGTATCCGGCGGTGACCAGCAGGCCCGCCGGCACCGACCAGCGGACCGGCGCGGTGGCCTGCGCGTTGATCACGGTGGTGCTGGCCAGCACGGCGAGCCAACTACCCTCGCCCGGCAGCACCTCCGGGGCGACGAGCAGCGGGGCCAGCAGGCTCGCCGCGAGGGTGAGCGCGACGTCCCCGGCGACCAGTCCCGCGCCGATGCCGACCCGCAGCGCCCGCGCCGCGTACCAGACGGACCAGCCGGTCAGTGCGATCACGGCGGCTAGCAGCACGGGCACCCGGACCGGCGCGGTGCGTACCGCCAGCGCGGTCGCCGCGCCGAACAACCCGCAGGTCAACCGCAGCAGCGCCGGCAGGGCGGTGAAGATGAGCTGCAGCGCGCCATCCGCCGGCCGATCCAGCAACGACGGTGACGAGGTCGGAGCGGGTACGGCCGACATCAAGGGGAGTGCGTCCTTCGGGCGGTGACCCGTCCGGGTCTGCTCGGCGGTGCATCGACGCCGGAGAATAGCATCAGTTTCCCTAACTGATCACCATTGGTGTACGGCGTGTCGCGTGGCGTTCCGCACCTGCGTCGGGCCGGCCCCGCCGCCGATCAGCGGCGCAGCCACTCCAGGGCGGCGGGTGCACCGCCGAGCACCGAGATGTGGCCGTCGTCGGCGGTGATCCGCAGCTCGGCCGTCGGGCAGACCCCGGCCAGCCAACGGCTGTGGGTGGCCGGGACCACCCGGTCCCGCCCGCCGTGCAGCAGCAGCACCGGCACCCGCACCAGGGCCGGGTCGAAACCCCACGGCGCGACGTACGCGAGGTCGTCGTCGACAAGCCCCGCCGGGCCGCCCCGGACCGCCGTGCCGACCACGCTGTCGAACCAGGACCACGGCCCGGCCAGGGCGGCCAGGTCGGCCGGGGTGAACTCCGGGTCGTAGTCGACGTCGGACGCGGCGTGCCGTTCCTTGGCCGCCCGGCCCTCGGTGGCGGCGCGCAGCGACGCCACCCCGGACGGCGTCATCCCGGCGAACCAGTCCAACCCGGCCGCGTCGTAGGGGGCCAGACCGGCGCCGGCGACCACGGCGGTCACCCGGTCGGGCAGCAACGCCCCGCAGGCCAGCGCGTGCGGGGCACCACCGGAGTGGCCGAGGGTGGCGAACCGGTCCAGGCCCAGCGCGTCGGCCACCCGGGCGGTGTATCCGGCCGCCGAGGCCACGTCCCGACCGGGGCGACGGGTGGAACCGCCGTACCCGGGCCGGTCGTAGGACACCCAGCGCAGGCCGAGGCGGTCGGCGGCGGCGAACAGCGGGGCGGGCGGGGTGCCGATGTTGGGGGTGCCGTGGTGCCAGACGACAGGCAGCCGGCCGGTGCCGTCGTCGCCGGTGTCGTAGACGTGCAGGGTGCCGCCGTCCGGCAGCGCCAGGTCGGTCTCGGTCAGCGCAGCGGGTGGGTGGCTCACTGGTCCGCCCAGCCTGTCGGGTTGGTGCACGACTCCCGGGAGATGCCGGAGCCGGTCCGGGGCCAGTCGCCGAACCGCTGCTCGTGCAGGCGGCCGAAGAAGTAGCAGATGCCCTGCAGGTAGCCGTCGGGCAACGCCCAGCTCGGGTCGGCCCGGACCGCCTCGTAGAACTCCCGCCCCAGCGCCACGACGTGGCCCCGGCCGTAGAGGAAGCCGTCGTCGGAGCCGTCGATCACCGCATGCACGTCGGCCCGGTCGATGTCGTACAGCTTGCGTTCGACCACCCGGTCGAGGTCGGTCAGCTCGGGGCCGGACAGGTCGGCGCAGAGCTGGCCCAACTGGTCGAGGAAGGCGTCCAGCCAGGCGTCGATCGCGTAGGCGCTGTCGTCGTCGGCGGCCCGGTCGCGGGTGAGCAGCGCCCGGCGCAGCGCGGCCGGCTCGGGGCCGAGTCGCTGCCAGGCGGCCTCCACCAGGCCCCAGAACCGGGCCTCCTCCTCGGCGGTGGGCAGCCGGGTCGCGGTCTCCGTGTCACTCATAGGCCGGACGGTAGCGGGCCGCCCCGACGTTTTCCGGGGATCCGCTTCGTTCGCCGGGTGACCGGGAGGGCGCGCTACGGCCTCGGGGCCGCCCTCCCGGTGGTGGGCGGCCCCGGACGGCGGCGGTCAGCGCAGCCCGTGGCGTACCTCGTGGACGAAGGTGGACCAGGCGGTCGGGTGGAAACGCAGGGTCGGGCCGGACTGGTCCTTGCTGTCCCGTACGCCGATCACGCCGGGCAGGTTGTCGGCCACCTCGACGCAGTCGCCGCCACTGCCGCCGCTGCGGGTGCTCTTGCGCCAGAGGGCACCGGCCAGGTCGTTCATGCTCGCTCCTCGATGATCGTCCCCGGCAACAACAGGGGTACGCGCAGGGCGCATGGAATGGGAGCCTACTTTCCCCCTGCTACGTAGACCCCGCGCCCGGGTTGCCCCACGACCAGGTCGCGGTCGTGCAAGAGCGAGACGGCGCGGTACGCGGTGGCGACGCTGACGGCGAACTGGTCGGCGAGCTCGCTGGTGCTGGGCAGCTTCGTTCCCGGCGTGAGCTCGCCGCTCTTGATCTTCGTGGTCAGCTCGTCGGCGATGCGTCGGTATTCGGCAGGTGCAGAGGGCATGGCTTTGGTCCCTTGGTTCGGCCCTGCCATCTGACCACGAGCCGACCAACGTCAGCAAGTGATGCAAGACAATCACGCGCTGTGGCTTTACCTACGTCAGATAGTGACGTAGATTTCTTCGTGGCTGCCCTTGGTTCGGCAAACGAAGGCCAGTCCCGTCAGGGCGGCGCGGATCCCGTCGCCCTGACGGTCCACTCTGTCCCGAACGCCGGGGAGTAACGATGGGCCGGATCCACCATGACGACTACCTGTTGACCGCCGCACTGACGTTCGCCGACCGGCACCGGCCGGTCTGGAGTTGGCGGCGCTGGCGCAGGGTGTGCCGCTGCGGCGCGGAGCTGCCCTGCCGGGCGCGGTACCGCAATCCGGCCAGCCGGGCGAACCGGCCAGCCGCCGGTGAGCTGCCGTTGCTGGTCCGGTCGGCGTGGGACTGCCTGGACCAGCACCGGCGCAGGCGTTGCGGGAAGTGCGCCGACGCCGGGTTCTGCCCGGTGGTGGAGGCCGCCCGGCACCGGATCAGGGAGTGGCGCAGGTTCCGGCACGTCTGGGGGCGGCGGTGAGCGCGCCGCTGCCCAAGGCGGGTGACCTGGTGGTCGTCGGCCGGGAGGTCAGTGTGCAGTTCCTCAAGCCGATCAGGTGCCGGGTGATCCGGGTGCTGGACTGGATCACCTACGACGGGTGGTGCTGGCTCGACGTCTACCAACTGGACGCCAAGGGTGACGCGGTGGCCCGGCGGTCGATCTTCGTACAACCGGCGGGGTTGGCGGTGGTGCGGCCTGCGCCGACGCCTCGCGCGCCGAGCCGGGCGGGGGTGACGCCCAACGTACGCCGGGGGCCTCGGCCGGCCGGGGTGCCGCCGGTGCGGCGGCCGGCGGCCGGCGGACGGGGTGGGGCCGTTAGGGGGTGACGGAAAGTCAGGTCGTGCTCGTGGCGGCGAAGTAGGGCTCGGCTGCTTCCAAGCGGGGCGCCCGCACGCCCAGCCTGCGCGCCTCCGCCAGGGTGTCGCGGCAGACCGCGCGCAACTCCTCGGGGTTGGCGTGGGCAGTTGTCACCCTGCGCACCGGCGGGAAACGGTGGAACAGCCAGGAGAGCGCCGGTGCCGCCAGCCAGGCGGGGGCGGTGAAGGGCCGCAGTTCGGCGCGGTGCCGCCGCAGGTCGACGCCGCGCGCCTCGACGAGCGGCAGCAACTCGCGGGTGGCGAGGATGGCCTCGCGTACGTCGTTGCGCGTCAGCGCGGACAGCGAGCCCCGTCTCAGGCTCTGGGTGTGCAGACCCGCGTTCTGGACGAAGTGGACCGACAGCCAGCCCCGGAAGTCGGAGTTCTCCCGGATCCTGAACCCCGCCCCGCGAAACACCTGGCGGACGGCCTGCTCGCGTGGGGTCGGCGGCCGGTCGAGAGTGCCGAGGAAGACCACGGGCAGCAGAGCGGCACGCAGTACGCCGTCGTCGCCGAACCCCCCGCCGGCCCCGGGAAAGCCCCAGGCGACCTGGTCGGCCGGGAGGTGTTCGATCGCGGTCGACGGCTCGACCCACAGGTTGTTGAAGACCAGCACCGTGGCCCCGCCGACCCGTGGCCCCAGGAAGGCGGCAGCCTCCGCGAAGTGGTAGTGCTGCACGCTCAGCACGATCAGATCGAAGTCGTGATCGGGCTCCAACGACTCGCGGTAGCGCACCGGCCACTTCTCGGCGACGCGCTTCCCCCACGGCCGCCGTCGTACGTCGAGCAGGTCGAGGTCGATCGATTTCCCGTACGCCGCCGCCCGCCCTGGCCGGACGTAGAACTCGACGTCGTGCCCGGCCCGTTCCAGCGCCCATCCGTAGGTCGCGCTGATCACGCCGCGACCGAACATCAAGATCTTCACGCGTACCCCATGGCTATAATCGGAGACCATCTCCACTTTCAAAATATGGAGACAGTCTCCACTTGTCAACATGAGGTCCCGCATGACTGACGCCAAGTCGCTGAGTGCCGCTGCCAAGCCGCTGCGTGCCGACGCCCGCCGCAACCGTGACGCCCTGATCGCCAAGGCCCGCGAACTCTTCGCCGACGGCTGCTTCGACCTGCGCTTCGACGACTTCGCCAAGCTGGCCGGGGTGGGCACCGGCACGCTCTACCGGCACTTCCCCACCCGGGAAGCTCTGGCCGAAGCGGTCTACCGGGAAGAGCTCCGGGCGATCTGCGATCGGGCCCGGGAGTTGCAGGCCACCCTCCCCGCCGACGAGGCGCTGGAGTCCTTCCTGCGTGGATTCGTCGAGCACCTGCACGCCCACGAGGGGTTGGCCCGTACCCTCTCGACGCTGATGGCCTCCCGGTCGGGTGTGCTGGCGGAGGGTGCCCAGGCTCTGGGGCAGGTCGTCGATGAGCTGTTGGGGGCTGCCGTCACAGCGGGGACCGTCCGCGACGACGTGGGTGTGGGTGCGGTCATGATGGCCATTCAGGGCATCTGCGCGGCGTACGGTCACCCGGCCTACCGGGCCGACGCGGACGGCGTCGTCACCGTCGTGCTCGCCGGCCTCCGCTGCCCGGCGCGTTGAGTGGTGCCCGACGGGTACCGCCTCTCGCGCAATCGCGGAACCACCCGAGGATGCCCTGCCGGTGGTCGGTCCGTCGAGCCGTTCCCGGTGGAGGCTGTCACCCCGGGAACCGCAGCGCTTCCGCACGATGAAATACTCCGCGCGAGCCGGTGGGAAGAGGAAAGTACGTGTGCGCTCGGCAGGATTCGGCGGGCTGCGCGAAACGCATGCGAAACGAGGCGCCGACGGCATGGCACCATGCACCTGAGTATCGAGCGGGCCGACTTCACCGACCCCGGCCTTCTTGCGTTTCTACAGGCCCATCTGGATGACATGGCTCCCACAGCTCCGGCAGAGAGCCGGCATGCGTTGGATCTTCGTGGACTGCAGGCACCAGATGTCCGACTGTGGGTCGCTTACGTCCGTGAGCAGGTCGTGGGCACTGGTGCTGTGGTGGCGCTGGAACCTGGGCACGAGGAAGTGAAGAGCATGCGGACCGATCCGGCGAGACGAGGTCAAGGGATCGCTAGCCGAATTCTCCAGCATCTCGTGCAGGACGCTCGCGGACGCGGTATCCGTCAGCTCTCTCTGGAGACCGGCAGCATGGAGTTCTTCGCATCCGCGAGAGCACTGTACGCCAAGGCGGGGTTCACCTTCTGCTCTCCATTTGGCTCCTACACCGAAGACTCCAACAGCGTCTTCATGACGAAGACCCTGTAGCGCTACTCGCGCTTCTACGCCCCGAGCAGTCCGCATATGGCCCGCAGCAGGCCGACGGAGGGTGGGAAGTGATGTGAGATGTTGATAGGTGTTCCTGCTTGCTCGCGCAGCTCGGCGGCGATCCTCTGGTACGGACCACTCGCCACGGTGCGTCGCGTCGGCGTGACCGGGCGCGGCGGCATCCGCGCAGCCAGTGTCCCGGCGGCCCGCTGGTCCGACTCCGACACCAGGCCGCAGATACCCTGGGCGCGGTTGTCCGGCCGCCGCCACGACCGAGCCGGGACGGCGACCGTCCGCACGTCGACACCCACATTGATCAGCTCGGTCGCCGAGAAGTGGCGCAGTGCGTGGCTGTGACTGCGCCCTCTCGGCGTCCTTCGCTGCGGTGCGGCCCGCCGGGATGGTCTCGGAAGGTAGTGCGCACCACGCGGCTTGATCGGCTGGGAGAAAGTGCTGTGCGCCCGGCAGGATTCGAACCTGCGGCCTTGGGATTAGAAGTCCCCTGCTCTATCCGCTGAGCTACGGGCGCGCGGCGTACGTGTCGCGCCAAGAGGGTACCGCCGACCCTCCGCCGTACGGCGGAACGGGTCGCTTCCGGACACGCATGATCAGGGTCGCACGGCACCCCCGGGCCCGGGCACCCCTCATCCGGGCGGCGCGTCGGGCCGTACCCTCGGGTCCGTGTTGCTGGAACCGGATCTCGAGAACGAGGTCGCCTACGAGCTGTGCCAGCTCCTGGGCCGGGCCATCCTGCCGGTCGACGCGGCGGACGACCCGGGTACCGCCTTCTTCCTCGCGCATCCCGACGGTGGGTTCCTGCTGACCGCCGACGTCGTGGCCGGGCGGGCGCAGCGGCTCGGCCTGCGGCCCAGCGTCACCGAGCCGGCGGACGTGGCAGGTGAGTCGTTGGTGCTGGCGGACCTTCCGGCGCGCTGGGTGCGTGACACGCGGCTCGGGGTGGCGGCCCTGCCGACCGGCGAGTTGCACGCGTTCGCCGAAGGGCAGGGCTGGCGGTGGCGGGTGCAGCCGGTGCCGGCGGCGGTCGCTGTCGGGGCGGACGACCTCGCCGGGTTCGGTGCCGGGCCGGTCACCGCGATCGTGCTGGCCCTCGGCGTCGGCGGCGACGGCAGCCGACCGCTGGAGGTCGCCGTAGAGCGGGCCGTCCGCGACGGCGACCGGCTGCGGATCACCGCCACGCTCCCCGCCGGCTACGTCGGCGCTCCCGTCTTCGGGGTACGCTCCGACGCCGCCGGGGAGATCAGTCTGCGCTGCCTCGGGGTGCTGCTGCCCGCCGACGGCAGTGGCTCCGGAGGCGGGCACCCGGTGGCCACTCTCGACCGGGTGCTCACGACCCTGCCCACCGCCTGATCCCCACCATCGGCCCGGCGGGCGGCAGGCGGGCGTCCTGATCGACTCACCGGGGCCGAAACGGCGTGTCCCGCGCTGCTCGTTGCCGCGCCCCCGGCCCAGGTGAGTCGACCATTGCGGCCTTGCCGCTACCTCGGCCCCGGTGAGTCGATCATGTCGCCGGCACGCGGGGCGGGGATCGGGTCGGCCTGGGCGACCGGGGTCGGTTCGCCGGGGGGAACCGTTGCGGTGGAGGGCGGCGCGGTGTCGGCGGGGCGGGTGGGGCCGGCACCGAGGAAGGCTTCGGCCCAGCGGCCGACCTCGGTGAAGACCTGCTCGCGTACGGCCTGGCCGGAGAGGACCAGGTCGTGCTTGCCGCCGTCGAAACGGGCCACGGTGACGTGCCGGCCGAGCCGGGGTGCCCAGCGGACCATGTGCTCCACGTCCAGCACCGCGTCGGCCAGGGCCGCCGAATCATGCCAGCGGGTGCCCCGGAAGCTCCGGGTCGAGCAGGCCAGCAGCACCGGGACGGGGATGTCCAGGCCGGCGCGGAGCTGCCGTTGGGCGGTGCGGATCGCGGCCAGCCAGCCGGCCCGCACCGGAAACCCGGCGAGCGGCTTCCAGGCCAGGTCGTACGTCCACTCGCCGCGATGGTCGGCGTGCAGGCTCTCGCCGTACACGGTGCCCAGGCCGAAGGGGAGGGCACGGTGCGGCGCGCGACGGCCCAGCCGGGCGACGGCCGCCGCGAGGGGTCGACGGACCAGCCAGGGGGCGTTGATGTCGAAGAAGGGGCTGTTCAGGACGAGCCCGTCGACCAGCCCTGCGTCGCGGCGGGCGTGTGCCCAGAGCGAGATGATCAGGCCGCCGGTGGAGTGGCCCATGACGAGCAGGGTGTCGTGCCCGTCCCCGTCGCGGATGATCCTGGCGGCGGCGTCCAGCTCGGGGAAGTAGTCGCTCAGGTCGCGGCAGAAGTTCGGGGTCTGGTGGGGCAGCAGGCTGCGGCCGTACTTGCGCAGGTCGAGGGCGTAGAAGTCCCAACCACGGGCGGCGTAGAAGTCGGCCAGGTGGGTCTGGAAGAAGTAGTCGACGTAGCCGTGCACGTAGAGCACCGCCCGACCGGTGGGGCGGTCCGCGCGCCGGCGGACCAGCGTCGCGACCACCGGCCCCTCGTCGTCGGTGCCCAGGTCGATCGTCTGCCGCTCGTACGGCGGCCCCAGCACGTCCTGTTCCACGACCGTGACGCTACGCCCGCCGGCCTACCCGGCGGTAGCCCCCGGTTCGGCCGTGGTGGTCGACGTCTCCACGACCGGCGGCTCGGTCTTGCGGGGCGGGCCGGCGGGGGCCTGGTGGAGCACCGTCCCGCGCCTGTCGTCGACGGGTTCGGGGCGGGCCGGGTCCCGTCCGGCGTGGCGCGCGGACGGGGACCCGGCCCGGTGGGCGGTCAGGCGGTCTCGGCGTCGACCCGGTCGGTGTCGGTATCGGTGTCGAGGTCCGGCAGCGGTACGGGGACGGGCTGGGCCATCTCCCTGATGTGCTTGTTGTGCCGGGGCTCCTGCCGGGTCTTGGAGTCGTTGAGCTTGCGGCGCATGTCGTCCCGGGCGTCGTTGAGGGCGGCCCGCAGGTCCACCTCGGTCGACGTGGTGACGATCTTCTGCCGGCCGGCGATCCAGCACTCCAGGGTGACCTTCTGCCCGCGCGCCTCCCGGTCCTTGACCGACACCTCAAGCTCGGTGGCGTCGGCGTGAAAGGCGGCCAGCCGGGCGTCCAGGGTGCCGAACTGCTCGACGATCCAGTTCCGGTCGCCCTGGGAGAAGCCCGCGCCCATCCGCAGACACTCGGCCACGGTCGCCGGGTTCGCCACCGCGCTCATCGCCGCACCTCCCGCTCGGTGCGGACGGAGCCGGTCGTACGGAGCGGGCTGCGAATCATCAGCACTGCCTTTCTCGTCGGACGTCGTGCCTGGTGGCGCTTGGTTGATCAACTCATTACCCAGTCGGGGCCGGGCTCACTCCGGGTGCTGCCGTCTTCTCGGTGCTGCCGTGGTCGCCTCCTCCCGATGCCGGTCGCTCCCTCGGGGCGGTGGTGGCCTCGATCCTCGTGAATTCATCCTGGCCCGGCCCGGTGGAGCTCCTCCAGGGCCGGTAGGCCTAGCACACCGGGACCTTGATCAGGTTGTTGTCCACAGCCGGCCCGGTTGTCCACAGGGCGCGGGTGAGTGCTCGCCGCCGGACGTCATGCGGGCCAGGCTCGGTGGCGAGTCGACTCACCATCGCATCCGCAAGGACCCCTGGGAGGGGACGATGTTCGATACCTACGTCACCATCGTCGGTAACGTTTTGACCGCGCCGGAGTGGCGTCGTACGGCGCAGAGCAACACCCTGGTCGCCAATTTCAAGGTGGCCTCGACCGCCCGCCGCCTCAACCGGGACAGCGGTCGGTGGGTGGACGGCAACAGCCTCCGCGTCCGGGTCAACTGCTGGCGCAAGCTGGCCGAGGGGGTGGCCGCCTCGGTGATGGTCGGCGACCCGGTGGTGGTGGCCGGGCGGCTCTACACCCGCGACTGGACCGACGACGCCGGCAACCACCGCGTCCTCTACGAGTTGGAGGCGGTCGCGGTCGGGCACGACCTGTCCCGGGGCCGGTCCCGCTTCCTGCGCAACCGGCCGAGCATGGCCACCAGCGCGGTGGAGGACGAGGAGGCGGCCCAGCGGGTGCAGGGCGAACCGACCGAGCCGGTGCCGGTCGGGCAGGCCCCCGCCAGGCCGGACGACCGCCCCCTCGACGACGACTTCGAGCTGTCCGGCTTCGGGTTCCCACGTGCCGGCCACGACCTGTCCGGCGGCAGGTACGCCCCGGCAGCCGACCCGCTCGACGACGAGCCCGACGGCCACGAGCCCGACGACGACCTGTCCCCGTTGCCCGACGACGGGACCGACCCCGAACCGGGGTCGCTGTCCCGGGCCGGCGGCGGGACCGGCACGGGCCGGGGACCGCTGGCCGGGGCTGGTGGCGGGACCGGCGCCGGGGTACCGACCGGGCGACCCGGCGACGAGGGACAGGCGGGAGATCCCGGCCAGCCGGACGACCAGGACCAGCCGGCAGAGCACGGTCAGCCGGGCTACGAGGGGGAGCCCGGCGACGAAGGCAAGCCGAGTGGCCCGGTCGCCCCGACGCCGGGCGAGGTGGCTGCCGGCCCGGCGGGTCGGGCTCGGCGTGGTCGGGGCCGGGTGCCGGTCCCGGCCTGAGATCCCGGCCCGCAGCTGCCGGGCGCGGCGGGCCGTGCCCGGCAACTGCGCCGGGGAAAGAGGGTGCAAGATCCGGTCCGCGCCGGGGAAGGGGCGCGGGCCGGGGCTCGTAGGGGCGGGGGCGGGGGTGGCGACAGTGACGTGGCCGCCCCCGCCCAGGGGCTAGGCTGGCCGGCCGGAGGTGGTGACGGGTGGGGCGGCGCACAGCGACGGCGAACGCGGTCGGCCTGGTGGCCGGGTACGCGCTGGACAGCCTGCTCGGCGATCCCCGGCGCTGGCATCCGGTGGCCGGCTTCGGGCGGGCCGCCGGCACCCTGGAGCATCGGGTCTACCGGGCCGATCGCCGGGCGGGAACGGTCTTCACCGCCATCGCGGTGGGTGCGCCGGTGCTGCTCGGCGTGGCCGTCGACCGGGCCACCCGGCGACACCCGGTGGCCCGGGTCCTGGTCGTTGCCGCCGGCACCTGGGCGGTACTCGGTGGCCGGACCCTGCGCCACGAGGCGAAGGTGATGGGTTCCGCCCTGCGCGCCGGTGACCTGCCGGCGGCGCGACACCGGCTCGGCCACCTCTGCGGCCGGGACCCGTCCCGGCTCGACGAGGCCGAGTTGGCCCGCGCCACAGTCGAGTCGGTCGCCGAGAACACCTCCGACGCCGTGGTCGCCCCGTTGCTCTGGGGTGCCCTCGCCGGTCTGCCCGGCCTGCTCGGCTACCGGGCGGCGAACACCCTGGACGCCATGGTCGGGCACCGCTCACCCCGTTACGCCCGGTTCGGCACCCCGGCCGCCCGGCTCGACGACCTGCTCAACCTGGTACCGGCCCGGCTGACCGGGCTGCTCACGATCGCCGCCGCGCCCACCGTGCACGGCGACCGGGAGCGGGCCTGGCAGGTCTGGCGACGGGACCGCCACGACCATCCCAGCCCCAACGCCGGGCAGTGCGAGGCGGCCATGGCCGGGGCGCTGGGCGTCCGGCTCGGCGGCCGGAACGTCTACTTCGGGCGGTCCGAGGTGCGTCCGTTCCTCGGCGACGGCCCGCGCCCCGAAGCCCGGCACCTGAAGCGGGCCGCCCGGCTCTCCGGAAAGGTCGGCCTGGCCGCCCTCGCTCTGGCCGCGGTATGGCCGCTGACCGGTGGCCGGCTGGTCGCCGCCACCGGCCGCGCGCTGCTGGGCCGCCGGTGAGCGGTGGGCTGCTCGTCGCGGGCACCACGTCCGACGCGGGCAAGAGCGTGCTCACCGCCGGCATCTGCCGCTGGCTGCACCGGCGGGGAGTCGCCGTCGCACCGTTCAAGGCGCAGAACATGTCCAACAACTCCGCCGTGGTGGTCGGCCCGGACGGGCGGGGCGGCGAAATCGGGCGGGCCCAGGCGATGCAGGCCGCCGCCTGCGGGCTCGCCCCCGACCTGCGGTTCAACCCGGTACTGCTCAAGCCGGGCAGCGACCTGGCCAGTCAGGTGGTGCTGCTCGGCGAGGCCGTCGACACGGTCACCGCCGGCAACTTCCGTACCCTGCGTCCGAGGCTCGCCGAGACGGCGTACGCGGCCCTGGCCGAGCTGCGTACGGCGTACGACGTGGTGATCTGCGAGGGGGCCGGCAGCCCCGCCGAGATCAACCTGCGGGCCGGGGACTACGTCAACATGGGGCTGGCCCGGCACGCCGGTCTGCCCGCCATCGTGGTCGGCGACATCGACCGGGGTGGCGTGTTCGCCTCGATGTTCGGCACGGTGGCCCTGCTCGACCCCGCCGACCAGGCGCTGATCGCCGGCTTCGTGATCAACAAGTTCCGGGGCGACCTCGGTCTGCTCCGCCCGGGGCTGGACATGCTGCACCGGGTGACCGGCCGTCCCACCTACGGGGTGCTGCCCTGGCAGCTCGACCTCTGGCTCGACGCCGAGGACTCGCTCGCCTACGGGCGGGTGCTCGGCCGCCCCGCCGCCCCGTACGGCAGCGAATGGCTCGACGTCGCAGTGGTCCGGCTGCCCCGGATCAGCAACGCCACCGACGTGGAGGCCCTGGCCACCGAGCCGGGTGTGCGGGTCCGGCTCACCGTCGAGCCCGCCGAGCTGGCCGCCGCCGACCTGGTCGTCCTGCCCGGCTCCAAGTCCACGGTCGCCGACCTGACCTGGTTGCGGGAGACCGGGCTCGCCGAGGCCGTCACCGCACACGCCGCCGCCGGTCGGCCGCTGCTCGGCATCTGCGGCGGCTTCCAGATGCTCGCCACCGCCATCCATGACCCGGTGGAGAGCCGGCGGGGCAGCGTCCCCGGCCTGGGCCTGTTGCCCGTCGAGATCACCTTCGACCCGGTCAAGACCGTCCGCCCGGCCGTCGGCACCGCCGCCGACGTGCCGGTGCGCGGCTACGAGATCCACCACGGGTACGTCTCCACCGCCGATCCGGAGCTGCCCCCGCTGCTGCACCACGCCGACGGTCGCCCCGAAGGCGCCCGGCTCGGCGCGGTGCACGGCACCCACTGGCACGGCGCGTTCGAGTCCGACGGGTTCCGCCGCCGGTTCCTCACCGAGGTGGCCCGGTCGGCCGGGCGGCACGGCTTCACCGTCGCGCCGGACACCAGCTTCGCCGCCGCCCGGGAACGCTCCCTCGACCTGCTCGGCGACCTGGTCGAGGAGCACCTGGACACCGCCGCGCTGTGGCGGCTCATCGAGGCCGGCGCCCCCGCCGACCTGCCGTTCATCCCACCCGGCGCACCACCTGCGGGCTGACCGCGCCGGTCCGGCGGCCCCCGCCCGCCGGCTGACCGTCAGACCCGGAAGGCCGACCTACCGTCAGGGGCGGATGTCGGCGGGCTGGTCGGACAGGGGCAGCCCGGCCTCCCGCCACGCCTGCACGCCGCCGATCAGGTCGGTGGCCTTGCGCAGGCCCAACGCCTGGAGGCTGGCCGCCGCCAGGCTGGAGCTGTAGCCGTGCCGGCACACCACCACGATCTCCCGGTCGTAGCCGGTCGCCTCGGGGATGTGCCACTCGCTGGCCGGATCGAGCCGCCACTCCAGCACCGTCCGGTCGATGACGATCGCGCCGGGCAGCTCCCCCTGCTCGCGGCGCTGCCCCTCGGTGCGCGTGTCGACAAGCAGCGCACCCGCCCGTACCGCCTCGACCGTCTGCTGAGGACTCAACCGCCGCAGCCCGGCTCGGGCCTGTTCCAGCAGGGCGTCCACGCCCGGACTCATCACGTCATTGAGCACGTCCAGATCATGCCCCGGCACCCGGAGCACCGCCCGACGAACAGCACTCCCCACGGCGGAACCAGGCTCACGGGGGACACCCACTAGCGTCACCTGAGTGACGGTGGCCCTGGTCGAGGCGTACGCGATGCTGGCCCGGCGGGTGCTCGCCGGCCCGGCGCGGTTGGGCCGTACCCGACTGGTGGCCGTCGACGGGCCCAGCGGCGCGGGCAAGAGCGCCTTCACCGCGCGCCTCGCGGACGCCCTGGCCGGGTTGTCCGACGGTGGACGACCACAAGTGGTGCACACCGACGACCTGCTCGACGGCTGGGACGACCAGTTCACCTTCTGGGCCCGGCTGGAGGAGCGGGTGCTGGCCCCGCTGCGGGCCGGTCGACCGGGGTCCTACCGGCGGTACAGCTGGGTGCGGCGGGCGTTCCTGCCCCGCGACGTGCCGGTGCCTGTCGTGCCGGTGCTGCTACTGGAGGGGGTGAGCGCGGCGCGGGCGACGATCCGGCCGGAGCTCACCCTGTCGGTGCAGGTCACCGCGCCGGCCGGGCTACGGCTGCGCCGCGCGCTGGACCGGGACGGGGCACATCTCCTGGCGGAGCTGCGGCGTTGGCACGCGGGGGAGGAGGCCCACTTCGCGGCCGACCGGACCGCCGCCGCCGTCGACCTGGTGGTCGACGGCGCACCGACCCTGCCGCACGACCGGGACCACTACTACGTACGCCGCCCGGCACCCGGTCGCGGCTCGCCGGGTACGACCCGGTAAGGCCGGCATACCATGCCGGTCATGACCTCTCCGATCATGTCCGAGTCCGAGGTACGGGCCGCCGTCGAGCGGGAAATGCCCGGTGTCCGTGCCGACCTGGAACGCCTCGTCCGCATCCCCGGCATCGCGTTCGAGGGGTTCGACCACTCGCATGTCGAGCGGTCCGCCGAGGCGGTCGCCGAGTTGCTGCGCGGTTGCGGTCTCGACGTGCGGATCGTGCGTTCCGGCGGTCAGCCCGCGGTGGTCGGAACGCGGGCCGCCCCGCCCGGCGCACCCACAGTGCTGCTGTACGCCCACCACGACGTCCAGCCCGTCGGCGACCTGTCGCTGTGGGAGTCCGCGCCGTTCGAGCCGGTCGAGCGGGACGGTCGCCTCTACGGGCGCGGTGCCGCCGACGACAAGGCCGGCGTGATGGCGCACGTCGCCGCCCTGCGCGCCTTCGGCGACCGACTCCCGGTCGGTGTGGTGCTCTTCGTCGAGGGCGAGGAGGAGTACGGCTCCGACTCGCTGGAGCGGCTCCTCGTCGAGCACCGCGAGGAGATCGCCTCGGACGTCATCGTGATCGCCGACTCCGCCAACTGGGACGTGGGCGTACCGGCTCTGACCACCTCGCTGCGCGGCATGGTCAACCTGTTCGTCGAGGTGCGGACCCTGGACCACGCGGTGCACAGCGGCATGTTCGGCGGTGCCGTGCCGGACGCGTTGACCGCGCTGGTCCGGCTCCTGGCCACGCTGCACGACGACGCCGGGGACGTGGCCGTCGAGGGCCTGACCGGCCGGACGGGCGCAGCCGTCGACTACCCGGAGGACCGGTTCCGGGCCGAGGCCGGCCTGGTCGACGGGGTGTCGCTGATCGGCACCGGCCGGATCACCGACCGGCTCTGGACCAGACCGGCGGTGGCGGTGCTCGGCATCGACGCCCCGGCCACCGGCGAGGCACCGAACGCGCTGGTTCCGGCCGCGAAGGCCAAGGTGAGCGTACGGCTGGCGCCGGGTGACGACCCCAAGCGGGCGTACGACGCGGTCCGTACCCATCTGGAGAGGCACGCGCCGTGGGGTGCGCGGGTGGCGGTGACCCTGGAGCACAACGGTGATCCCTGCGTCATCGACGCGTCGGGGCCGGTGTTCGACGCCGCCCGGGCGGCGTTCCGGGCCGCCTGGGACGGCGCCGAGCCGGTGGACATCGGCATCGGCGGCTCGATCCCGTTCATCGCCACCTTCCAGGAGATGTTCCCGCAGGCGGCGATCCTGGTCACCGGGGTGGAGGACCCGCACGCGCGGGCGCACGGCCCGAACGAGAGCCTGCACCTCGGCGAGTTCGCCCGGGTCTGCCTCGCCGAGGCGTTGCTGCTGGCGAAGGTGGCAGGGCAGGGGCGACCGGTCGGTTAGGTCGCGGAACCGTAACTTCGGGGTCGATGTCGGAGTTTGCGGCGTGTCGGACGGCACACTGGTATAGCCTTTCGAACATGCGTACGAACGACGTGATGACGCGGCTGGAAGCCGCCGTGAGCGCTCTGGGGGACGTCGACGTCTCCGCGTGGCCCGAGGACACGCTCAAGGAACAGCTCGGCGAGCTCTCGGCCGTGCTGGTCGCCCTGGACGGGGTGCTGTCCCGGGTCGCCGACGGGGTCCGCGCCCGTGGTCTGCGCGTCGAGGAACCCGTCTCGGCCTGAGCCGGGCGGCCCGGGTACGGCAATGCCCGGGTGATGTCGGGGGTGGCTGGCAGGATGAGGTGCGTGCGGTTCCTCGACCTGGCAGCCACCTCCGCGGCCGTCTCGGCCACCTCCGGCCGACGCGCCAAGGTGGAGCTGTTGGCCGGCGCGCTCCGGGCGCTCGACCCGTCCGAGGTGTCGGTCGGCTCCGGCTACCTCGCCGGTGAGCTGCGCCAGCGGCAGACCGGCGTCGGCTGGGCCAGCCTGCGTGACCTGCCGCCCCCGGCCACCGAGCCGGCCCTGACCGTGACCGCCGTCGACGCGGCGATCGACGAGATCGCCGCCGTGCACGGTCCGGGCTCCCAGGCCCGACGCCGGCAACTGCTCGTCGCACTCTTCGGCGTCGCCACCGCCGATGAGCAGCGGTTCCTGGTCGACCTGTTCCGAGGCGAGCTGCGCCAGGGCGCACAGGCCGGTCTGCTCGCCGACGCCATTGCCCGAGCCGCCGAGGTACCGGTGGCGACGGTACGTCGGGCCCTGTTGCTCGCCGGCGACCTGCGGGCCGTCGCGGTGGCCGCCCGCACCGGCGGTGCCGCCGCGCTGGCCGGGTTCGGGCTCCAGGTGGGCCGCCCGCTCGCGCCGATGCTGGCCTCCAGCGCCCCCTCGGTCGACGCCGCCCTCGATGTCACCGGGGTTCCGGCGGTGGTCGACGTCAAACTCGACGGCATTCGCATCCAGGTGCACCGCTCCGGCGACGAGATCGCGGTCTTCACCCGCAGCCTCGACGAGATCACCGCGCGGGTGCCCGAGGTGGTTGCCGCGGTGCGCGCGTTGCCGGCCCGGGAACTGGTGCTCGACGGCGAGGCGATCGGGCTGGACCTCAGCGGTAGGCCGTTACCGTTCCCGCAGACCTCCAGCAGGGCGGCCAGACGCGCCACCGCCGCCGCGACCGGGGCCACCTCCGCCACCGGTGCGACCGCGGCGACCGACGTCACCCCGCTGGCCGACGCGACCGCGCTCACGCCGTACTTCTTCGACCTGCTGCACCTCGACGGCGACGATCTGATCGATCTGCCCGGCCGGCGGCGGTGGGCCCAACTCGCCGATCTGGTCGACGGGCCGTTGCTGGTCGGCCGGGTCGAGGTCGACGACCCGGGGCAGGCCGCCGCGGCGTTCGCCGCCGCACTCGACGCCGGTCAGGAGGGGGTCGTGGTCAAGTCGACGGACGCCCCCTACGACGCCGGTCGGCGTGGCTCCGCCTGGGTCAAGGTCAAGCCCCGGCACACCCTCGACCTGGTGGTGCTGGCGGTCGAGTGGGGCAGCGGCCGACGGCAGGGTTGGTTGTCCAATCTTCATCTCGGTGCCCGGGAGCCGCGCACCGGTGAGTTCGTGATGCTCGGCAAGACCTTCAAAGGCCTCACCGACGAGCTGCTGCGTTGGCAGACCGAACGGTTCCTCGGGTTGGCCGTGGAGCGCGGCGACTGGGTGGTGCGGGTCCGCCCCGAGCAGGTGGTCGAGGTCGCCTTCGACGGGGTGCTCGCCAGCACCCGCTACCCGGGCGGGGTGGCCCTCCGGTTCGCCCGGGTGCTGCGCTACCGCGACGACAAGTCGGCCGCCGAGGCCGACACCATCGATACGGTCCGGGCACTGCACGCCGGGCGAGCCGCCGATTGACCGTCACCGGACGGAGCGACACAGGGTAGTCAGGCCGCTGGGCTAACGGGGCGGAGGGGCGATGGGGCGGAGGGCCGCTGGCCCGGGATTTGTGAAGACGACCCCGGGGTCAGACCGTCGACAGCGACCGGGCGTAGTTGACCTGATTGTTGATCTGCTGCACCTGGCCCGGGTCGACGACCGGGATGCGGGCCACGTACTGATGGGCGCCACTGGTCACCGTCACCTGCACGGTGCCGTGGTGTCGCGTCTCCTTGATCAGCAGGAAGAGCAGGCTGAAGATGGTCAGACAGAAGAAACCGAGGATGGCGCAGACGATCGCCCAACTGGCGATCTTCTCCTCCCGCTGCCAGTGGTCGGTCACGTACCAGCCGGCACCGGCCAGGGGCATCACCCCGGCCGGGGTACGGATCACCGGCGGGCTGACCATGATCTCACCGATCTGCACCGCCGGCGGCTGGTGCCCTACTGCCGCCCCCGGCACCGCTCCCGTCGGCGCGAACAGCGGCGGGTAGGGCCCGGCCTGCGGCACGGCATAGGGACCGGTCCCGGGTGGCGCGGAGAACTGCGCCGGTGGGGCGGAGAACTGTGCGGGCGGTGCGAATGGGGCGGGTGGCGCGGAGAACTGCGCGGATGGCGGTGCGAATGGTGCTGGCGGCGCGGAGAACTGTGCGGGCGGTGCCGGGTACGGCCCGGCCTCCGGCGGGGTGGCGGGCTCGAACGGCGCTGCCGGGGAACCTGCCGTCGGGAACTGGGCGGTGGAGGGTGCGGGCTGCGTCGATGGCGGGTGGAACGTCGCCGTTGTCGAGGCCACGTCCGGCGACGGTGCCCACGGGTCGTAGGCGGGGCTCGCCTGCGTGGGCGGATCGGACGGGTACGACGGGGCAGGATCGGAGGTCATCACGACACCTCACGCGCGTTGAACACGTTGCGGACCATACCGCCTCCCGCGTCGTCGTGCGTTCCGACGATGGCGTCGTGGTCGTGGTCGTGGTCGTGGTCGTGGCGGTGGTGGCGGTGGCGGTGGTCGAGGTAATCGTGGCGGTGTCGCGGTCGTGTTAGCTGTGGTCGCGGTGGTCGCGGTGGTCGCGGTGGTCGCGGTGGTCGCGGTGGTCGCGGTGGTCGCGGTGGTAGTGGTCGCGGTGGTCGGCGCTGCGGATGCCACGACCACGACCCGCGCTTGAGCCCGGCAGGGGAGGGCAGGCCGGTATACCTGTTCGGGTCCTTTCGAGCTGATGACGTAAACGACTCACCACCGATCAGTGGTGGGCGACTCACCACCGACCAGTGGTGGGCTGAATCGCCAACGTCATCAGCTCGAAAGGACGTACACCCATAGGTCGGTGGTCCGTCGTGGCCTTGCGATGGTCTCAGCGGGTGATCCGTCGTGACGTAGCGATTGTGTCGGCCCGATGGGCTGTCGTGACCGGGGGTGTCGGCCCGGTGGTCCGACCTTGAGCCGGTGGCCCGAGGTGGGGTGACGTGGGTGGTGGCGCGACGTGGGCGGTGGCGCGACGTGGGTGGTGGGGTGACGTGGGTGGTGGGGTGACGTGGGTGGTGGCGTGACGGGGGTGGTGGCGTGACGTGGGCGGGGCGGCCGTCGGGTGGGGGCCGGGGGGGCGACGGAGCGGTCCACCAGCCCGGTTCCACACGCCGAATGCAGCTCAGGCAGGGGTGACGGGCTCGGCGGCCCGGTCGACGGGGAGCTTCGGGGCGTCCAGCCCGGCGGCGTGGCGGGCCTCCCGACGGGCCACCCAGCCGTAGCCGAAGAGCGTCATCGCGGCGAACAGCCACCACTGGACGACGTAACCGAAGTTCTGCCAGTTGTTGGTGTGACCGATCGGCACCGCCCGGAACGCCGGGTCGTTCGCCGGGGTCTGCTCGTCGAGCAGCAGGTAGGCCCCGTGCAGCGGGTAGGGCAGTTCCCGGGCCAGCTTGTCCACGGTCACCCGACGGGTCTCCAACCGGCCGTCGCGCCGGTCCACGCCGTTGCCGCCGGTCTCGGTGGGGTGCACCCGGCCGACGACTGTCACCGCACCGGTCGGCAGCGCGGGCACCTGGGGCATGGCCAGCGCACCACCGGGCGCTGGCGGCACCCAACCCCGGTCGACAAGCACCGCCGTGCCGTCGTCGAGCACCAGCGGGGCGAGCACCTCGAAGCCGACCTTGCTCTCCACGGTCCGACCCCGGACCAGGACCACGTTCGCGGCGTCGTACCGACCGGTGGCGGTGACCCGGCTCCACTCGGCCTGCTCGGCGGGGGGCGGGCCGACGCTGCCCGCGCCACCGGTCGGGGCGGGCAGCGTGGCCCGCAGCGGCGCGGGGGTGCCTGCGGTGCCGGCGTCGATGCGCTCGTTGACCGCGGTGCGTTCCCGGTAGCGGTCCAGCTGCCAGTTGCCGAGCAGCACCATGACGGCGGCGGCGACCAGGGTCAACGCGAGGATGCCCAGCCAGCGTGGGGTCAGCAGGAACCGGTACACAGCACGAGGCTACCCGTATGACCGACGCCACCCTCCGCGACGGCCCGGGACCGGTCCGTACGGCCTCGGATCGGCGGTCTCCAGCGTCGGCTTGGGCGGGTATGGTCACGCGAGCGGATCGCCGCCGGTGTTCCTCCCGGCCGTCCGCGCGCCACCACCCGTCGCCACCGAGGAGTCGATGATGACCGCCGTGCCGCGCCTCGTGTTCAGCGCGCCGTCCTCCGGTCACGGCACCAACGCGCTCTCCGTCGGCCTGCTCGCGGCCCTCGCCGACCGGGGGCTCGACGTCGCCGGTTTCAAGGTCGGCCCGGACCACGTCGACGCCGCGTACCTCGGCCTGGCCGCCGGTCGCCCCGGCCGCACCCTCGACCCCCGGCTGGTCGGCGCCGACCGGCTCGGGCCACTCTTCGCGTACGGTGCCGAGGGCGCCGCGTTGGCCCTGGTCCAGGGCACCATGGGCCTGTACGACTCGGTCGCCGGCCGGCCCGACGCGGAGTCCACCGCCGCCGTCGCGACCGCGCTGCGCAGCCCCGTCGTGCTGGTGGTGGACGTGGCGGCGATGGGGCAGTCGGTGGCCGCCCTGGTGCACGGCTTCCGCTCGTACGACGAGCAGCTCTGGTTGGGTGGGGTGATCCTGACCCAGGTCGCCTCCGGCCGGCACGAGTCCATGCTCCGGGAGGCGCTCGACGACGTCGGGATGCCGGTCTACGGCGCGCTGCGTCGCCACGAGCTTCCCCCGGTGCTCCCCTCGCGCCGGCACGGTGTGGTGCCGGTCCTCGCCCGCGACGCCGAGGCGACCCGGGCGGTCCGCCGGCTCGGGGAGGCGGTTGCCGGCACGGTCGACCTGGAGCGCCTGCTCGCGCTGGCCCGTTCCGCCCCGGCGCTCTCCGTCCCACCGTGGTCGCCCGTCCCCGGGGCTCCGGCCACCACGGCTCCGGCCGGGGACGCGCCGGTGGTGGCACTCGCCGGGGGACCGGGTGGCAGCTACGGCCACCCGGAGGTCGCCGAGCTGCTCCGGGCCGCCGGGGCGCAGGTGGTCACCGTCGACCCGCTACGCGACGAGGCGCTGCCCGCCGGCACCCGCGCGCTTGTCGTCGGCGGCGCGTTGCCCGAGTCGTACGCGCGGGATCTCTCGGCGAACCGGCGGCTCTGCATCGCGGTGGCCGAGCTGGCCCGCACCGGGCGTCCGGTGGTCGCCGAGGGCACCGGCCTGCTGTGGCTGGCCCGCGAGCTGGACGGGTTGCCGATGTGCGGGGTGCTGGACGCGATCGGCGGCAGTCGGGACGGCCTGGTGGTGGGCTACCGGGAGGCGGTCGCCCAGTCCGACAGCGTGGTCGCCGGCACCGGGGCGACCGTGGTCGGCTACAAGCAGCACGGTGCCGTGCTCACTCCCAGGTCGGGGCCGCGGGCCGCCTGGAGTTGGGAGGGTGGCACGCCCGAGGGCTTCGTCTGGCGGGGCGTGCACGCCTCCCAGCTCGGCCTGCACTGGGCGGCGTACCCCGAGATCGCGACCCGGTTGGTGACGGCGGCGGCGCTGCCCTCGCCGGTCGAGGGCGTCGCCGCCCCGGCCTGACCACCACCGCCCGGCGGCCCGGGTCTCACCCCCAACGCCAGCATCCGGGTGTCAGCCGACGATGGCGTCCGACGGTGGGGTGAACTGGCGGGTCGGGGTGCCCTTGAGGCCGTCCCGCAGGGTCTGGGCGACCGCGTTGACCGGGACCTGGGACTGCCCGTCGCCGACGGCGTTGAACGGGTTGTCCGGGTCGGCGATGAAGCTCGCCGCCGCCAGTTCCGGGGTGTAGCCGACGAACCAGGCCGACCTGGTGCTGTCCGTGGTACCGGTCTTGCCGGCCACCGGGCGGCCCACTGTGCGGCGGACGCTGTCCGCCGTCGACCAGCCGCCGCAGGTGCCCTTGGCCGGGGTGTCGCCGGTGGGGCAGCGGGCCGCGTCGGTGGCGGCGCGGGCCGCGTCGGCGTTGACCACCTGGCGGCAGCGGGGCTTCGCGACCTCCCGTTCGATGCCCCCGGCGGTCTTGTAGGTGGCCGGGGTGCCGTCCCGGTTGGTGATCGAGTTGACGGGCATCGCCTCGCAGTACCGGCCGTCGGCGGCGATCGCGGCGTACGCGTTGGCCATCTCCAGCGGGGTGGCGTCGGAGACACCCAGGGTGAACGCGCCCCACTTCTTCGCCTTGGCGGGCGACGCCTGCTCCTTGTCGACGTCGGTACGCCAGCGCAGCCCCAACTGCTCGGCGAGGTGCACCCCCCGGTCCGCGCCGATCTTCTCCTCCAACTGGACGAAGTAGGTGTTCACCGACTTGCCGAATCCGGACCACATGGTCTGCCGGCCGGTCATCGCCCCGCTGGCGTTGGACGGCACCCAGCCGTCGTAGACGGCCGACTTGTACCGGTACGGCGAGTCGAACGCCGTGGACAGTGGCATCCCGGCGTCCAGGGCGGCCAGCATCGGGAACATCTTGAACGTCGAGCCGGCCTGGTAGCCGGGGAGGGTGCCGCCGCCGAGCAGCGGGGCCACCGTGTTCGGATAGTTCGCCTTCGTCTTGGGGTCGGCCTCGGGGTTGGAGCTGGGTCCGTTCTCGCTGACGTCCAGCGAGTACGTCCGGTTCACCGCCATCGCCTTGATCCGCCCGGTGCCCGGTTCGGCGACCACGATCCCGTTGGCGAAGGGGCTGCCGACCGCGTCCTTCGCGCCGACGTTCTTCTCGGCGGCGGCCTGGACCTTGGGGTCGAGACTCAGCACGATCCGGTAGCCGCCCCGGCGCAGCTTGTCCATCCGTTCCAGCCGGTTCTCCCCGAACGCGGGCTGCGCGCTCCACCAGTTCTTCACGTAGTCGCAGGCGAAGCCCCAGGTGTTGTACCTACTGGGTATCGAGGCGCAGTCGTTGGGCGGGGTGGTGGGCCGGGTGCGGATCGGTTCGCTCTTGGCGACCGCGGCGGCGTCCGGGGACAGGTAGCCGAGTTGGGCCATCTTGTCGAGGACGTAGTTGCGCCGGCCGGTGGCCTCCTTCTGGTCCGAGCTGAGCGGGTCGTACTCGGAGGGCGACTTGACCAGGCCGGCGAGGGTGGCCGCCTCGACCGGGGTGAGGGTGGCCGGGGTCTTGGAGAAGAAGATCTGCGCCGCCGCGTAGATGCCGTACGCCCGGTGGCCGAAGTACGCCGAGTTGAGGTAGCGCTCCAGGATCTGCTCCTTGGTCAGCTCCTTCTCGATGTCCAGCGCCATCCGCATCTCCTTGACCTTGCGCAGGCTGGTCTGCTGGGTTGCCTCCTGCACCTCCTGTGGCGTCTGCGAACTGTCCCGCAGCGCCATCCGGACGTACTGCATGGTCAGCGTGGAGGCGCCCTGGGAGACGCCGCTGGAACGGGCGTTGGCCACGAAGGCGCGGGCGACGCCCTTGGGGTCGACCCCCCGGTGCTGGTAGAAGCGGTTGTCCTCGGCGGCGACGATGGCCTGCTGGATGTTCGGCGACATGTCCGACAACTTGGTGTACTGCCGGTACTCCTCGTAGAACATCGTCAGGATCGTCGTGCCGTCCGGGGCGTAGAGGTAGGACGTCTCGGCGGGCAGGGCGGTGCGCAGGATGTTCGTCTTGTGCTCCACGGCGTGCGCGGTGGCCTTGGCGCCCAGGCCTGTCACGGCGGCCAGCGGGTACGCCACGGCGGCGAGCACGATGCCGGCGATCAGCCCGGCGCGGAGGAGTGGAACGGAACGACCTGCGGCGGCGAAGGATCGATTGCTCACCTGGTCAAGTTATGACATTTCCGATTCATCCATGAGAAGAATTCATGAACGCTCCGGAGTTGGTCGAGTCCCGTGATGTGGCCCACGCCCGGATCGGCTGTCCCAGGCGTCGGCTTCCCGGCAGGATCGCGGTCATGCAAGGGCAACCGACAGGCACCGCGCCGGCCACCGGCACCGAGCCGGACCTCGCCCACCACGGCGACGCCGAGGCCGCCCCCGGCCTGGTCGACCTGGCCGTGAACGTCCGCCGGGACCCGATGCCGGACTGGCTGGCCGACCCGATCACGGCCGCCCTCGCCGACCTGGCCGGCTACCCCGACCCCCGCCCGGCCCGCGCCGCCGTCGCCGCCCGGCACCGCCGTCCACCGGCGGAGGTGCTGCTCACCGCCGGTGCCGCCGAGGGCTTCGTGCTGCTCGCCCGCGCCCTGACCGGGGTACGCCGGCCGGTGGTGGTGCACCCGCAGTTCACCGAGCCGGAGGCTGCTCTGCGGGCCGCAGGCCACCAGGTCGAGCGGGTGCTGCTCGACGCCGCCGACGGTTTCCGGCTCGACCCGGCCCGGGTGCCGGTCGACGCCGACCTGGTCATGATCGGCAACCCGACCAACCCGACCTCCGTGCTGCACCCCGCCGCCGACCTGGCCGGGCTGGCCCGCCCCGGCCGGGTGCTCGTCATCGACGAGGCGTTCTCCGACACCACCGGCGTACCCGGCGTCGACGGTGAGCCGGAGTCGCTCGCCGCTCGTCGGGACCTGCCCGGCCTGGTGGTGGTGCGCAGCCTCACCAAGACCTGGGGGCTGGCGGGCCTGCGGATCGGTTACCTGCTGGGCGAGGCCGCCCTGCTGGAACGGCTGGCCGCCGCCCAGCCGCTCTGGGCCGTCTCCACCCCGGCGCTGGCCGCCGCCACCGCAGTCGCGTCGCCGACCGCCGTCGCCGTCGAGCGCGCCGTCGCCGCCCGGCTCGCCACCGACCGCGAGCACCTGGTGACCCGCCTGTCGGCCCTGCCCGGGGTACGCGTCGCGGGCCGCCCGGCCAGCGCCTTCGTCCTGATCCACCGGCCCGGGGCCGACCGGCTACGCCAGTTGCTGCGCGAGCGCGGCTGGGCCGTCCGACGCGGCGACACCTTCCCCGGGCTGGGACCTGACTGGCTGCGGATCGCCGTCCGCGACCCGGCGACCACCGACGCGTTCATCGAGATACTGGCGGAGATCCTGGAGGCATGATGCTGGAGACGACGATCGCGGCGATCGGTCCGCTCGACGGGTCGGCGATGACCGCCGCCCGGGACCTCCAGGCCCGGCTCACCAAGCCGGCCGGCTCACTCGGTGCCCTGGAGGAGCTGTCCGTACGCCTGGCCGGCCTGGCCGGAGCCTGCCCGCCCCCGCTGCCCGAACCGGCGGCGGTGGCGATCTTCGCCGGTGACCACGGCGTGCACGCCCAGCGGGTCACCCCGTGGCCGCAGGAGGTCACCGCCCAGATGATCGGAAACTTCCTGGCCGGCGGGGCGGTGGTCAACGCGTTCGCCCGGCAGGCCGGCGCCTCGGTCACCGTGGTCGACGTCGGGGTCGCCACCCCGCTGTCATTCCCACCCGAGGCGACCGCCGGCACCGCCGGCCCGGCGGGCGGCCCGACCGGTGCCGTCCTCGCGCCGCCGCGCCTGGTCGACGCGAACGTGCGGCGGGGCACCCGGGACATGACGGTCACCGCCGCACTCACCCGGGACGAGGCGCGGGCGGCGATCGAGGTCGGCATCCGGGTCGCCGACGAGTTGGTCGACGCCGGGGCGGGTGTGCTGCTCACCGGGGACATGGGGATCGCCAACACCACGCCGTCCGCCGCACTGATCGCCGCTTTCACCGGGGTGGACCCGGGCGAGGCGACCGGCCGGGGGACCGGGGTGGACGACGAGACGTACCGGCGCAAGGTCGGCGTGGTGCGGGCGGCGCTGGAGCGGCACCGGCCCGACCCGGCCGATCCGCTGGGGGTGCTGGCGGCCGTCGGTGGCCTGGAGCACGCGGCGCTTGCCGGCCTGATCCTCGGTGCGGCGGCCCGCCGGGTTCCGGTGCTGCTCGACGGGGTGATCGCGGTCAGCGCCGCGCTGGTCGCCGCCGCCCTCGCCCCCGACGCGGTCGGCGCGATGATCGCCGGGCACCGCTCCGCCGAGCCGGGTGCCAGCGTGGCGCTGCGCCACCTCGGCCTCGACCCGCTTGTCGACCTGGGCCTGCGGCTCGGCGAGGGCACCGGCGCGCTGCTGGCGTTGCCCGTGGTCACCGGCGCGGTCCGGGTGCTGCACGAGGTGGCCACCTTCGATGCGGCGGGGGTCTCCGAGAAGTGAGCGCCAACCCGTACCCCCTCGGCCTGCGGCTCGCCGGGCGGCGGGTGGTCGTGGTGGGCGGCGGCGCCGTGGCCAGCCGCCGGGTGCCCGCCCTGCTGGACGCCGGCGCCGACGTGCTGCTGGTCGCCCCCGAGGTGACCCCGGCGCTGCGCGCGCACGTCGATGCCGGCCGGCTGCACTGGCGGCCCCGCCGGTTCGCCCCCGACGACCTGGACGGCGCATGGCTGGTGCAGGTCGCGGTGGACGACCCGCACGCCGCCGCCTCGGTCAGCGCGGTCGCCGCCGAACGGCGGATCTTCTGCGTGCGGGCCGACGACCGGGCGGCGGCCACCGCCTGGACCCCGGCGGTCACCCGGCACGGGCCGGTGACGGTGGCCGTGTTGGGCGGGGGCGACCCGCACCGGGCGATGAGTGTCCGGGACGCCGTCCGGGAACTGCTCACCGCGCGGACCGGGCTGCTCGCCGATCCGGGGGACACCGTGGTGGTCGGGGCCGCCGCGGGCGCGCAGGGTCCGGTACCGGCCGGGCTGGGAAGCGGGGAGGCCCCTCCCCCCGGCCCGATCGGACGGGTGTCGCTTGTCGGCGCGGGACCGGGCGACCCGGAGCTGATCACCGTGAAGGGGTGGCGGCTGCTCACCGAGGCGGACGTGGTGGTCGCCGACCGGCTGGTCCCCGGGCTGCTCCTGGACGAGTTGCGCCCCGACGTCGAGCTGGTCGACGCCGCCAAGATCCCCTACGGGCCGTCCCGCGCGCAGGAGGAGATCAACCGGATCCTGGTCGACCGGGCGCTCGCCGGGAAGGTCGTGGTCCGGCTCAAGGGCGGTGACCCGTACGTCTTCGGCCGTGGCGGGGAGGAGCTGCTGGCCTGCGCGGCGGCCGGCGTACCGGTGACCGTGGTGCCGGGGGTGACCAGTGCGATCGCCGTGCCGGCGGCGGCTGGTGTCCCGGTCACCCACCGGTCGGTGGCGCACGAGTTCACAGTGGTCTCCGGGCACGTCGCCCCGGACTCGCCGGTCTCCCTGGTGCGCTGGGAGGCCCTCGCCGGCCTGCGCGGCACCCTCGTGGTGCTGATGGGGCTGAAGAACCTGGCCGCCATCACCGCCGTCCTGACCCACCACGGCCGGGACGCGGCGACCCCGGTCGCGGTGATCCAGGAGGGCACCACGGGGAGCCAGCGGAGCCTCCGCTCGACCCTCGGCGCGGTGGCGGCGGACGTCGTCGAGGCGGGTCTGCGTCCACCGGCCATCGTGGTGATCGGCGACGTGGTCGACGCACTCACCACCTGACCGCCGGGCCGAGGGACGGCGACTGGCAGCAGCGACGAGCAGTGCCGGCCGGCCGACTATGACCGTGCGCGGCCCCTTTGGACCTGATGACGTCAACGAATCGCTCGCGGCGGTGTGGGACCGGGTCGTCAGCCTGGTCGTCGACCGTCGCGGGCAGCAGCAGCGCGGGTGAGTCGCATACGTCATCAGCTCCAAAGCACGCGAATGTCAGCTCTGGAGCCCGCCACACGGTGCCGAGCCTCGTCGCCGTGCCGAGAGACCCGCGGCGCTGACCACCGGACCCGCGGCGGTTACCGTCGGGCCCGGGGCGGCGGTCAGCGGGACGGTAGGCGCTGCGGGACGGTACGAACGCGACGACGGCCGGGAGTGGCTCCTCCCGGCCGTCGTCGGTGCTGTTCAGATCACTGCTTGAGCATGTTGTCGAGCAGCAGGGCGCAGCGGATCAGCCCGAGGTGGCTGTACGCCTGCGGGTGGTTGCCCAACCCGCGTTCGGCAAGCGGGTCGTACTGCTCGGGGAGCAGCCCGGTCGGGCCGGCGGTGTCGACCATCTGGGCGAACAGCTCCTCGGCGTCGGTGCGCCGACCGGTGCGCAGGTACGCCTCGATCAGCCACGCCGTGCAGATGTGGAAGCCACCCTCCCGGCCGGGCAGGCCGTCGTCCCAGTGGTACCGGTAGACGACCGGACCGCTGCGCAGATCCGCCTCGATCTTGAGCACGGTGGAGAGGAAGCGCGGGTCGTCCCCCGGGAGGAGGCCGGAGAGCCCGATCCAGAGCGAGGAGGCGTCCATGTCCTCGTCGCCGTACGCGACGCTGTACGCCTCGACCTCCTCGTGCCAGCCGTTCTCCAGCACGTTGGCACCGATCCGGTCGCGCAGTTCGACCCACTCCGGCCGGTCCTCGCCGTCGTGCTGACGCACCACGTGCAGGGCCCGGTCGACGGTCATCCAGCACATCACCTTCGAGAAGATGTGGTGCCGAGGTGGGAGGCGGGCCTCCCAGATGCCGTGGTCGGGCTCGTGCCAGCGGCGACGGACCGCCTCGACCATGTTGTCGAGCACCCGCCACTCGTCGTCGCGGACCGAACCCCGGGCGTCGGCGACGGCCGCGATCAGATCGGCGATCGGCCCGAAGACGTCCAGTTGGAGCTGGTGGTTGGCGAGGTTGCCGACCCGGACCGGCCGGGAACCGGCGTACCCGGGCAGGGTGTCGATGACCGCCTCGGCACCCAGCTCGTAACCGTCGACGGTGTAGAGCGGGTGCAGCCGCTCGGGGTGCCCGCCGGTGCGCTCGATGCAGCCGTCCACCCAGCGCAGCAGCGCCTCGGCCTCCTCGATCGAGCCGAGGTCGACCAGGGCCCGCGCGGTCATCGCCGCGTCGCGCAGCCAGCAGTACCGGTAGTCCCAGTTGCGGACGCCGCCCAGCTCCTCCGGCAGCGAGGTGGTCGCCGCCGCCAGGATCGAGCCGGTCGCCTCGTGGCAGAGCCCGCGCAGGGTGAGCGCGCTGCGGGCGACCAGGTCCCGGGCGGTGGCGGGCAGCCGTAGCGAGGCCACCCAGTCCTTCCAGGGCTGCTCGGCCCTGGCCTGCCGGTCGTGGATGGCGACCGTGTGGTCCTCCAGGCTGTGCGTGCCGAAGCGTAGCTCCAGCACCACCCGGCCGCCGGTGGCGGAGAGGTCGACCACGGCGTGCGCGGTCTGGTACCCGCCGTCGTTGCGGACCTGCCAGGACACCCCGGGGGAGTAGAGCGCGACCGGCTCGTTGGAGCCGAGCACCAGCAGGCCGTCGTCCATCGGCTGGAGCTGGGTGGCGACCTGGCCGAACTCGGGGCGCGGGGCGAACTCGATCCGGGCCCGGCCTGAGCCGGTGAGCACCCGGACCAGGGTGGAGTCACCGGTGATGACCGCCGGGCCGTCCGGGGTGGTCTCCCGGGCCGGTAGGTCCAGCCAGTCGGTGACGGTGAGCCCCGACCAGCGGGTCTCGACGGTCATCGTGCCGTTGCGGTAACGCTGGCCCAGCGGGATTCCGCCGCGCTCCGGCCCGACCGTGAAGTGCCCGGCCGGGCTGCCGCCGACCAGGTCGGCGAAGATCGCCGCCGAGTCGGGCTTGGGGTGGCAGAGCCAGCTGACCTTGGCCTCGGGGGTGAGCAGCGCGACGGTACGGCCGTTGGCCAGCATCGAGTGCCGCTCGATAGGCACCGCCCGCTCGCCGAAGAGCCAGTGCCGGCGGGTCTCCAGCAGCAGACCGAGCGCGCGGGCCGCCTCGATCGGCTCGGCCACCCGGTAGTGCGCCTGGGTGTCGCCGGGGCCGATCTTGATGCCCAGGTCGGGGCCGTGCAGGTTGCCGAAGGCGTTCTCGTCGGTGACGTCGTCGCCGATGAAGAGCACCGCGCTGGCCGAGAGCTGGGTCCGGAGCTGGTCGACCGCGGTGCCCTTGTGGGTGGCGACCACCGACAGCTCGATGACCTCCTTGCCCTGGGTGACGGTGACGTCGTCCCACTTCGCCGGCCCGTTGCGGACCGCCTCGACGGCGGCGGCGGCGACCTGCGGGTCGACCCCGCGGGTGTGCACCGCGACGCTGGCCGGCTTGCGCTCCAGCCGTACCCCCGGGTGGGCGACGGCGATCTCGCGCAGCGCGTCGCGCAGCCGGGTGCGGACCGCGACCAGTTCGGGGGAGAGCCGCTCGACGAAGCCGATGTCGAACTCGGAGCCGTGGCTGCCGACGAGGTGGATCTCGTTGGGCAGCCGGGACAGCGCGGCCAGGTCGCGCAGCGCGCGCCCGGAGACCACCGCGACTGTGGTCTGCGGCAGCGCGGCCAGCGCCCGGACGGCGGCGACCGACTCGGGCAGCGGCACCGCCTTGCTCGGGTCCTCGACGATCGGCGCGAGGGTGCCGTCGTAGTCGCAGGCGACCAGGAGCTGTGGTACGCGGGCGATCCGGCCGATCGCGGCGAGCAGCTCCGGGTCCATCGTCCCGGCGGCGGGGGTGATGATCTCGGCGGTGGGGGCGTTCACTCGGCCTCCGTCCCCGGTGCGCCCAACTCGGTCAAAAAGGAATTCGCCCAGTGCCCCACATCGTGGGTGCGCAGATGACGTTGCATGATCCGCATGCGTCGACGGGCCTCCGGCTTCTCTACGTGTACAGCCCGCAGGAGGGCGTCCTTGACGGCGTCGGGGTCGTGCGGGTTGCACAGGAACGCCTGACGCAGCTCGGTGGCCGCGCCCGCGAATTCGCTGAGCACGAGCGCACCGCCCTGGTCGGCGCGCGACGCGACGTACTCCTTGGCCACCAGGTTCATTCCGTCTCGCAGCGGGGTCACCATCATCACGTCGGCCGCGACGTACATCGCGGCCAGTTCGGAGCGACTGTACGACTGATGCAGATAATGCACCGCAGGCACGCCGACCCTGCCGAATTCGCCATTAATCCGACCAACCTCGCGTTCTACCTTGACACGAAGTGCCTGGTAGTGCTCCACGCGCTCGCGGCTGGGGGTGGCGACCTGCACCATAACCGCGTCCGGAACTGTCAACTTTCCGTCAGCAAGAAGTTCGCGGAAAGCCTTGAGTCTGAGCTCGATGCCCTTGGTGTAGTCGAGCCGGTCCACGCCCAGGATGATCGTCTTGGGGTTGCCCAGCTCCTCGCGGATCTGCTTGGCCCGCGCCTGGATCGCCGGGTCCTCGGCCAGCCGTTCCATCTCCCTGGTCTCGATGGAGATCGGGAACGCGCCGGCCTTCACCTGCCGCCCGTCGACCTGGATCATCTGGCCCTCGTAGCGCAGGCCGAGCAGGTGCCGGGCCAGCCGGACGAAGTTCTGCGCGGCCAACCGCTGCTGGAAACCGACCAGGTCACTGCCGAGCAGACCGCGCAGGATCTCGGTGCGGAACGGCATCTGCATGAACAGCTCGATCGGCGGGAACGGGATGTGCAGGAAGAAGCCGATCTTCAGATCCGGCCGCAGCTCGCGCAGCATCGCCGGGACCAGCTGGAGCTGGTAGTCCTGCACCCAGACCGTCGCGCCCTCGGCCGCGACGTCCGCCGCGGCCTCTGCGAACCGGGCGTTGACCAGCCGGTACGCCTCCCGCCAGCGGCGCTTGTAGGCGGGGGTCTCGACGGCGTCGTGGTAGAGCGGCCAGATGGTCGCGTTGGACTGGCCCTCGTAGTAGCGTTCCAACTCCTCGGCACTCAACGGCACCGGGTGCAATCGGATGCCCTCCAGGTCGAACGGCTCCGGGGCGGCGCCGGTGCCACCGGCCCAGCCGACCCAGGTGCCCCGATGCTCGGCGAGGACGGGGTGCAGCGCGGTGACCAGCCCACCCGGGCTGCGTCGCCACTGCCGTCCCTCAGGTGTGCTCACCTCGTCGACCGGCAGTCGGTTGGCCACAACGACAAAGGAGCTACGGACGGTCACGATCGGCCACCTCCGGGTGCTGACGGGTCCACCGCGATGAGCGTACTGAGCGTAGCTGCGGCCTCTGGGACCCAGTGCCGCAGTTACCTACCCGTACCACGCCTGCTGAACCCGTACCGTGATCTTGTCGACATCGCCTGCTCAGAGGTCGATGACCGGCCACTGCTTGGGTAACACCTCAGCGAGCAGTTCCCGCCGGTCCGTCATGATCGGCACCAGGGGGTTGGTGGCGGCTTCCATGGCGAGCTGGGCCAGATCCAGCCGGCCGCTCATCCGGCGCGACCAGCCGCCGAGGTAGCTGCACATGTCCGGCTCCACCGCAGTGACCTGCACCTGGGGCAGCGCGGCGAGCAGTTCGAGCAGTTCCCACTGCGCGACCGTGGCCCGCTCGTGGGCGTGTGCCAGGCAGAGGCCGGGTACCAGCACGTCCCGGGCGTAGTCGGCGGCCTCGGCGATCCGCACCCCGACGGCCCTGGCGCCGGACGAGTAGGCAAGCAGCGCGGCGGTGTCGAGCGCCAGGCCGAACTGCGTCACCGGCGGGCCCTGGCCCGCGCGGCGCGTACCTCTGTCTGGACTCGCGTGGCCTGCTCGCGAAGCTCGGGCGTGATGCCGGCGGCGAGCTGCTGCATCTCCGCGTGGGCCCAGGCCACGTCCTCGTCGGTGATCGCGAACCCGGCGTGGGAGAGGACCGCCCGGGTCTGCTCACCGGCCATCTGACGACGCACCGCCCGCGCGACGAAGGCGGAGACGTTCGGCTCCCGGGCCAACCGCTCCGCGACGTCGTCCGGCAGGCTCACCGCGATCTTCTTGGTCATACAAAGACGCTAACCAGTTATACCGCGCTGCCGCAACGCGGCACGCCGTACCGCTGCCGGGGCGGGGTGATGTGGGCGCGGCGGGCCGTACCTGTCAGGATTGACTATGGCGTGCGCGTGGCCGGCCCCCGGCCGGCGGCGGCGGGCGAAGGTCGCAGCCCGCGCCGCGCCGCCGCCCGAGGCGACAGCAATCGACGGAGGTAGCCCGCACCGTGGCCCAGTACATCTACGTCCTGGAAAAGGCGCGCAAGGCGCACGGCGACAAGGTCGTGCTCGACAACGTGACGCTGAGCTTCCTGCCGGGGGCCAAGATCGGTGTGGTCGGTCCGAACGGCGCCGGCAAGTCCAGCCTCCTCAAGATCATGGCAGGGCTGGACAAGCCGAGCAACGGCGAGGCCCGGCTCATGCCCGGCTACACCGTCGGCATGCTCGCCCAGGAGCCCCCGCTCAACGACAGCAAGACCGTGCTCGGCAACGTCGAGGAGGCGGTCGCCGAGACCAAGGCCAAGCTGGAGCGGTTCAACGCCATCGCCGAGCAGATGGCCACCGACTACTCCGACGAGCTGATGGAGGAGATGGGCCGGCTCCAGGAGGAGCTGGACCACGCCGACGCGTGGGACATCGACTCCAAGCTCGAACTCGCCATGGACGCGCTGCGCTGCCCACCGCCGGACGCCGACGTGACCCAGCTCTCCGGTGGTGAGCGCCGCCGGGTCGCGCTGTGCAAGCTGCTGCTGGAGGCACCCGACCTGCTGCTGCTCGACGAGCCCACCAACCACCTGGACGCGGAGAGCGTCTCCTGGCTTGAGCAGCACCTGGCCAAGTACGCCGGCACCGTCATGGCGATCACCCACGACCGGTACTTCCTGGACAAGGTGGCCGGCTGGATCCTGGAACTGGACCGGGGCCGGGCCATCGGCTACGAGGGCAACTACTCCACCTACCTGGAGAAGAAGGCCGCCCGGCTGGCCGTCGAGGGTCGCCGGGACGCCAAGATGAAGAAGCGGCTCACCGAGGAGCTGGAGTGGGTCCGCTCCAACGCCAAGGCCCGCCAGACCAAGTCCAAGGCCCGCCTGGACCGCTACGACGAGATGGCCACCGAGGCGGAGAAGACCCGCAAGCTGGACTTCGAGGAGATCCAGATCCCGCCGGGCCCGCGCCTGGGCAGCACGGTGATCGAGGCCAACCAGCTCGGCAAGGGCTTCGGCGACCGGCTGCTGATCGACGACCTGTCGTTCTCGCTGCCGCGCAACGGCATCGTCGGCATCATCGGCCCGAACGGCGTCGGCAAGACCACCCTGTTCAAGACCATCGTCGGGCTGGAGCAGCCGACCAGCGGCGAGGTCCGGGTCGGCCCCACCGTCGCCCTGTCGTACGTCGACCAGAACCGCGAGGGCCTGGACGGCGACAAGACCGTCTGGGAGGTCGTCTCCGACGGGCTGGACTACCTCATGGTGGGCAAGGTCGAGATGCCGTCCCGGGCGTACATCGCGGCGTTCGGGTTCAAGGGGCCCGACCAGCAGAAGCCGACCAAGGTGCTCTCCGGTGGCGAGCGCAACCGGCTCAACCTGGCGCTGACCCTCAAGATCGGCGGCAACGTGATCCTGCTCGACGAGCCGACCAACGACCTGGACGTCGAGACGCTGTCCAGCCTGGAGAACGCGCTGCTGGAGTTCCCCGGCTGCGCCGTGGTGATCTCCCACGACCGGATGTTCCTCGACCGGGTCGCCACCCACATCCTGGCCTGGGAGGGCGACGACGAGAACCCGTCGAAGTGGTTCTGGTTCGAGGGCAACTTCGACGCGTACGAGAAGAACAAGATCGACCGGCTCGGCGCCGAGGCGGCCCGCCCGCACCGGGTGACCTACCGCAAGCTGACCCGCGACTGAACATGGCGGACCGTTTCGTCTACCACTGCACCCTGCGCTGGTCCGACCTGGACGCGTACGGCCACGTCAACAACTCGCGCTTCCTCACCCTGTACGAGGAGGCGCGGGTGGCGTTGATGTTCGCCGGCGGCAAGGCGTGGGGGGTCGGCTCGTTCGCCGACGGGGTCGTCATCCGCCGACACGAGGTCGACTACCTGCGCCCGGTCGACTACGCGCTCGGCCGGGCGACCGCCGAGGCCGCGCCGACCGTCCGGATCGAGCTGTGGGTGGAGCGGATCCGGGCCGCCTCGTTCACCGTCGCCTACGAGCTGTACGACGGTGCGGTGCTGGCCAGCACCGCCCGTTCGGTGCTGGTCCCGTTCGACCTGGTCGAGAAGCGGCCCCGCCGGCTCAGCGACGACGAGCGGGCCTTCCTGGCGTCGTGGGCCCTGACCGGCGGAGCGGCGTGAACGCCGGGTCGCCCGCCCACCAGGGGCGCGGGGACACTCCCCACCCGGTTCACGCAGGCGCGGCCGACGCGGGGCGCGGGGACGTCGCCCACGCCGGGCGCGGGGACACGGCCGACGCGGGGGCCTTCCTCGCCCGGCTGGTGCGCTTCGACCCGGCCACGGTGGTCCGGTTGCGCCCGCTGGCCGATGTCGGCCGTACCGCCCTCTGGGCCCGGTTGCCGTGGGACGTGCTTGTGGTCCGGACGGTGGCGGGGCGGGCCCCGGCCGACGTCACGGTGGTCGCGGCCGAGCTGCTGGCCCGGTTGGCCCCGGCCGACGCCGGGCCGCCCGCGGCCGGCGATGCCCTGGCCGACGGCGACCGGTGGCCCTGGCCGTTGCCCCCGGCCCGGGACGACCGGTGGCGCTGGCCGCTGCCCCCGGCGGCGAGTCGACCGGTCGAGGCGCTGCCCGCCGCCGAGCTGAGAGGGATCGCCGAGGCGGCGGCGGGCACCCTGCGTGCCGCCGCCACCGAGGGGGTACGCGGTCGCGCGGTGGGGCAGCGGATGCTGCGGGACGCGCTGTTGGACCATGTCGCGGTGACCGTCACCCCGGACACCGGGCCGACCGAGCCGGTGGAGGTGACCCAACGACTGGTGCAGGGTCTGGTCCGGATGGGATTCCTCGGCCCGGCCGGTGGCGGTGGGGCGGGGGAGGTCCAGGTCCGGGTGGCCGGTCGGTGGGTCGGCCTGGTGGGACCATACGGAGCCGCCTGGTCGCGGAAAGTTCCCGATCTCGCAATTCGTCCGGTACGGGATCAGCCGAAAGTATGACCCCGGCTCATTCTTCCGGACTGGGGCTGCCGTTGGGGGGGTGTCTCAACCCGGCTGTCCGGGTACCGTCCATCCTCGGATCCAACGCACCGTAGGCGATTGGATCCGCTGGGGAGTGAGGTGCGCGAGCGATGCCGTGGTGGTCATGGCGCCCTGGTCCCGCCGCTGGCGGCGACTCGGAAACTCGAAGCGGGATCACGGTGGACAGTGTCCGGGTGGGGCCACCGTCCCCCCGCCAGCCGGCGGACGACTGTCCGGTCAGCGAGCGGCCGGTGGTGACCGACCGGCCGGTCTCCGTGGCACCGGTCACCCTCGCCCGGGTCTGTGACGCGCTCGATCTGCTCGACGTGCGTTATCTGGCCGACGGCGACGGCAACCTGCTGGCCATGTGGGAACGGCACGCGGTGCTGGTCACCCTCGAGGGCCCCGAGGACGAGATCCTGGTGATGCGGGCCCGTCCACACGCGACCGTCCCGCCGGACTGGGCAGACCGGGCCTACCGGGTGGTCAACGAGTGGAACCACACCCGGCGGTTCTGCAAGGCCTATGTCGGTGACCCGACCGAGCGCGGCCAACTGCCCATCTACGCCGAGTTGCAGGTGCCGCTCGGTGCCGGGGCGCACGATGCCCTGCTGGTGGAGATGCTGGACTGCGGGGCGGCAGTGGCGACCACCTTCGTCGACTGGTTGCACGACGAGGGCGCCCTGCTCTGAGCGGGCGGCCGGTGCGGTCAGCCGGAGGCCGGGTCCTCCATCACGTTGACCATGAAGTAGGCCGACCGCTCCAGGTAGTCCCAGAGGGCGGTGGCGATCTCCGGCGGCAGCGCCAACTCGTCCACCGCGTGGCGCATGTGGCGCAGCCAGGCGTCCCGCTCGGCCGCGCCGATCCGGAACGGTGCGTGCCGCATCCGCAGCCGGGGGTGCCCCCGCTGGGCGGAGTAGGTGTTCGGGCCGCCCCAGTACTGCATCAGGAAGAGCGTCATCCGCTCGGAGGCCGGCCCGAGGTCGTCCTCCGGGTACATCGGCCGCAGCAGCGGGTCGGTGGCGATGCCGGCGTAGAACCTGTCGACCAACCTGCGGAAGGTGGGCTCACCGCCGACGGCCTCGAAGAGGGTCATCGACGGAACGGGCCGGGACTCGCCTGCGGAATTCACCGTTCCATCCTGCCAGGTGTGGCGGTGCCACGAGCGCCGCCGCCCGGCCGATCACGTCACAGCGTGCCGGTGACCGGCCTGCTCGCCGACCCGCGTCGGCGTCGTGCCGGGCCGGTCGTCCGGCTGCGGACCGGTGGCGGCATTGGCCAGGTCAGCGGCCTTCACGGCGGCGTCGACGGTCGTCCGGGCCGGCCAGCGCAGCGCGGTGACCAGCATCAGCAGCACCCCCGCGGCGCTCCACACCCCCACCACCACCGGCACCGAGAAGCGATCGGCGAGCAGGCCGGTGGCCAGCACCGCGCTACCCTGGATCACCTGGATACCGGTCGCCATCACGCCGAAGGCACGGGCCCGGTAGCCGTTGGGCAGGGCCCGGACGAAGAGGCCGTTCGCCGTCGGGATCAGACCGGCGACCGCGAAGCCACAGGCCGCCGCGAGCAGGGCGACCACCACCGGCGGGGGATTCAGCAGCGCCGGGACCAGGACCAACGGGGCGAGCACCGCCAGTGGTCGCATCAGGGCGAGCCGGCCGGCAGGTGACACCAACCGCCCCACGAGCAGGCCGCCGACGATGTAACCGACCGGGTTGGCCGCCATGATGACGGCCTGGGCGGCGCCGGAGTCCAGGCCGTTGCCGGAGCGCTCTCCGGCCCAGGCCGCAGCGAGACCCTCCGGGACGATCGAGAAGAGCATGGCGCTGAACACCAGCAGGCTGACCGCCCGCAGGACCGGGGTGCCGAAGACGATCCGGAAGCCCTCGCCGGTCTCCCGCAGCAGATGGGTGCGGTGCGCCGCACTCAGCGTCGGCTCGCGATCGTGGACGCCGAACTGGACGATCAGGGCCGACAGGCCGAAGGTGGCCGCGTTGAGCAGCAGCGCCGCCGTCGGACTGACCGCGGCGACCGCCGCGCCGGCCAGATAGCCGACCACCTGTGCGGCCTGGCTGGCGCTCGCGTTGAGCGACAGGCCCAGCACCAACCGGTCACCGGTGAGGATCACCGGCAACAGCGCCGATCGGGCGGCCTGCCCGGGTGGGTTGGCGAGGGTGGCGGCGAAGAGCAGGGCCAGGATCGCCCAGACCGGCAGACCGGGCAGCACGATCAGGGCGGTCAGCACCATCCGGATCACGTCGCAGGTCACCATCACCTGCCGGTGCCGGTGCCGCTCGGCCAGCGCGGCGAGCAGTGGACCGCCGACCAGCCACGGCAGGTAACTGACCGCGAACGCGGCGGCGGAGAGGGCGACGGACCTGCTCTCCTGGTAGACCAGCACGGTGACCGCGGCCTTGGCGACGTAGTCACCGACCCAGGACAGGACGCTGGCGCCGAAGACCGCTCGGAACTCGGCCCGGCCGAACACCTCACGGAAGGTGGCCGGGTGGTCCGGATCGGGTCGCTGGTCGGACACCGTCGCCTCCATCGTGCCCCGACGCCGGCCACTTGTGATGGCCCGGCGGGGCACCGTCGTCAGATTCGCGGATCAGCGATGACGCGATCACGCTCCTCGGGAACGCGTGCACCGGATTCTGCCCGATCGTCTGACAACTGACTAGGGCGAACGGATTGATCGTCGTATCCCCGACTGAACGAACGGACGATACCCGAGGGGTCAGCCGGTGCGCGAGCAGCGCCCTTCGGGTGGCCGCAACCCGTGTGGACGGCCCTGCGGAGCCACACTGTGGACGTCAGGTCGCGCTGCCCTGCCCGGTGCCGGTGAGGCCGCTCTGCCCGGTGCCGGTGGGGGCGGCCGGGCCGGGGGCGGCGGGGCCGGTGGTCATGCCGACCGGCGGCAGCCCCGGATAGAGCCGGGCCGCCGCGATCCGCGCGGTGATGCCCGAGTTCTCCAGCGCCTCGGCGAGCCTGCGGCGCAACTCCCGGCCGACCGCGAACTGGCCCTCCGCCGTGGTCTTGACCACCGTACGGATCACCGCGCCGTCGACCGTCACCTGCTCGACCCCGAGCACGTCGGGTGGCTCGACGATCTCCGGGGCCAGCTCCGGGTCCATCGCCACCGAGGCGGCGGCCGTCCGCAACACCGCGTTGGCCTCCTCGCTGCCGGCGAACCCGATCGGCAGGTCGATCACGACCAGCGCCCAGCCCTGGCTCTTGTTGCCCACCCGGATGATCTCGCCGTTGCGGATGTACCAGAGCACCCCACGACCGTCGCGGACCGTGGTGACCCGCAGCCCCACCGCCTCGACCACCCCGGTCGCCTCGCCCAGGTCGACCGTGTCGCCGACCCCGTACTGGTCCTCGATCAGCATGAACAGCCCGGCGATCAGATCCTTCACCAGGCTCTGCGCGCCGAAACCGAGCGCCACTCCGGCGATCCCGGCGCTGGCCAGCAGCGGGGCCAGGTCGAAGCTGAACTCGCGCAGGATCATCAGCAGGGCGATGCCGAAGACGAACGCGGTGACCAGGCTGCGCAGCACCGAGCCGATCGCCTCGGCGCGTTGGCGACGCCGTTCGGGCACGAACTCGGTCGGGTCGAGCGTGGCGGTGGGCACCCGCTCGCGCAGTGGACGCAGCAGCGTGGGCACCGCCCCGTCGGTGGTGGTACGGACCAGCCGGTTGATCGTCCGGTGCAGCGCCCACCGGGCCACCAGCGCCAGCAACAGGATCAACACCACCCGTAGCGGCTTGAGCAGGATCCAGTAGCTCCCCTCGGCGAACCAGTCCGAACCGGTCACCCGGTACAGGTATTCGCAGGAGGTGCTGCCCTGGCAGTCGGCACCCGAGCTGCTGCTCGGTTCCGGGCTCGGTGCGGCGGGCAGGACGACGGACCACAGGCTGACGGCGCTCACCCTGTCTTCGTACCGCAGGGGGCCGGACGCCCGACGGGCGACCCACCGCGTCCGCCCCGGGCCTCTTCGTAACACGGCGCGGATCCTCAGACGGGTACCCCGGATTGGTGCGTGCGATCCCTGGTTGAGTAGTCGGTCTGCACCCCGCGGCTTGGCGGGTAGAACTGAAGACGTGCAGCGGTCTACCTGAGGAGGCAAGGTGGTTCCACGCTCGCAGCCCCAGCGGGGTCGGTGCGCCGTCTGCAAACGCGTCGTAGCCCTCACCGCTGACGGAAGAGTCGGGCGGCACGACGGCACCATTCGTGCCTACGCTCCGCCCGAGGAGTGCGCCGGGAGTGGACAGCGAGCGGAAGCTACCGGGTCATGATCGACAGCGACTGCCCGGCATGAGTGAGTGCCACCGGGCGCGCGACTTGATCAATTCCAGCAATCGGCTTCAATGTGAATTCATGATCACCGGGCACGGGACCGGCCCGACTGAGCGCGGAAACTGGTGCAGAACGTCGATAGCTGTTGAGCGCCCCCGCCCTGCTCAGGAGCCGGATCTGTCCGGTTCCGGATGATGCCCGGCCACCGTCCGACATTAGTACGTGCAATCCGGGGTCCGATCAGGGACGATTGGCGCAACGGACGACGGTGATCCCGCCGGAGCCGGTCGGGGTTCCCTGCTGCCCGAGGGCCGACCGGCGCAGCCAGCGGTGGGAGCGGCTGGACCGGGAGGGTGAGCACGATGCCTGACATACGACCCACGGTGGGCTCCGGCGCGCTGGTTCTCAACGCCACCTACGAGCCGCTGTGTGTCGTGTCCGTGCGTCGTGCCGCGATCCTGGTGCTCTCCGCCAAGGCGGTCTGCGTCGCCGACGGCGACGGCATCCTGCACAGCGCCCACGACGCGCTGCCCGTGCCCTCGGTGGTGCGGCTGACCCGCTTCGTCCGGGTGCCCTACCGCACCCACGTCGGGCTCTCCCGGCGGGCGATCTTCGCCCGGGACGGTGGCCGCTGCGCCTACTGCCGGGGGCCGGCCGAGACCATCGACCACGTCTTCCCGCGCAGCCGGGGCGGCCGGCACGCCTGGGAGAACGTGGTCGCCGCGTGCGCCCGGTGCAACCACACCAAGGGCGACAAGACCCCGGCCGAGCTGGGTTGGCGGCTGCACAGCCTGCCGGCGGCCCCGAAGGGCAACGCCTGGCGGGTGCTCGGCCACCGCGCGCCGGACCCGCGCTGGGCGGACTGGCTCGACCTGCGCGACCCGCTACGCGAGACCGAGGCTGCCTGACCCGCTACGCGAGACCGAGGCCGCCTGACCCGCTACGCGAGACCGAGGCCGCCTGACCCGGGCAGTGGGCGGGTCAGCGGGCCCGGACCAGGGTGGCGTACACCACGAGGTTGTCGGCGTAGCCGGTCCCGCCGCCGATCCAGCGTCCGCCACAGGTGATCAACCGCAGGTTGGGGCGGCTGAAGTCGCCGAAGATCTGGTCGACCGGTAACCGTTCCTTGCCGTACCGCTGGATCTGGTCGACCTCGAAGACGGCCACCCGGCGGTCGGCGCGGGTGACCTCGATCTCGTCACCGTCACGCAACTCCTTGAGCCCGTGGAAGACCGCAGGCCCGGTGGTGGTGTCCACGTGCCCGACGATCACCGCCGGGCCGTACTGGCCGGGGGTGGGGCCCTGGTCGTACCAGCCGGCCTCCTGGGCGCGGGCGGTGTCCGGGACGGCGATGCTGCCGTCCGGGGCGATGCCGACCTGGTGCACCGCCGCCCGCAGGTCGATGCGGGAGATGGCGATCCGGGTCGGTGGGCTCCCCGGCATGACCGGGAACTTCTTCGGCGGCGGGCGCAGGCCGGCGATGAACCGGTCCGGCAGGACGCGCAGCCCGGTGACCCGTTCCACCCCGAGCATCGTCACGATCAGCAGCATCACGGCGGCGATCGCCAACACCGGGAACCCTGGTCCGGATCCGGCGAACCGGCCGCCGAACGCCGGATTCCGGGGCACCGGGCGTACCGGCCGGGCCTGGGTGACCGGGTCGGTGGTGGTCACGCTGGCGGAGAACGCCTGGCCGGCGACCTGGCGGACTCGACCGGCGACCCGGCCGACGCGACCGGCGACCCGGCGGAGACGACGGGCCACCCGGTCAGGAGCCTGGCCGGGGCCGCCGACGATTGCCGCCGAAGACGCCGAGCCCGGCGACCACGGCGACCACGGCCAGGCCACCGACCAGCAGCAGGGAACCGCCGCCCCGGCCGCTCGCGGTGCCTCCGCCGCCGGTAGCCGGACCCTTGCTCGGCTGGGTCATGTTCAGCACGGTCAGCATGGTCGAGGCGGTGGTGCCGTTGGCGCACCGCAGGTCGACCGGGTAGTCGCCGGGTTGCTTGTTGCCGGGGACGGTGACCGCGCCGGTGAGGAAGCCGTGGTCGGGCCGCAACACCACCCGTCCGAAGGCGTCCGAGTGCACGGTGGCCTGCTGGTTGTTGGCGTTGTCGCAGCTGGCCCGGACGGTGACCCGGGTGCCGGCCTGCGCGCTGTTCGGCGTGACCTCGACGAAGGTGTTCTCGCCGGCCCGCGCCGCTGGGGCCGCCACCAGGACGAACGCCCCGACCAGGGCGAACATCGCCAGTACGGCGAAGACGGCACGACGGTGCAGAGTGAGCCCCCGCATGATTCCCCCCTCCCGGCGACGATTCGCCGGAATCCTGCGACGGGTGTGCGGGCCTGCATTCCCGCTGGCCCGGGGGCAAACCCGGACTCAGCGGTGCCGGGGCCCCGGTGCGGGCGGCAACGGGGTGACCGGATGCCATTGCAGCGGGCTGGAGAGCACCATCGTGCTGGACGGCTGCCCGTATGGGGCGAGCCGGTCGATCACCGCCTCGAACTGCCCGATCGAGCCGGCGGCGACCTTGAGCATGCTGCACGCGTCGCCGGTGATCCGGTGGATCTCCCGGATCTCGGGCCAGTCGACGACCTGCGGGTCGTGCAGGATGCAGCGGGAGCCGTAACAGGACATCCGGATCAGCGCCACCACCGGGCGTCCGGCGCGGGTCAGGTCGACGTGGGCGTGGTAGCCGGTGACCACCCCTGACTCCTCCAGCCGGCGGACCCGTTCGGCGACCGCCGGCGGGGACAGGTGCACCCGCCGGGACAACTCGCTGTACGACAGCCGCGCGTCGGCCTGCAACTCCCGCAGCAGCGCCCAGTCCATCTCGTCCACGCGCTGACCTTACCTTCGACAGGCTTCAGCGCCGAAGTGCTTACCGTACGAAAGGTGATCGGTGGGATCGCCGTCGAATCGGCATTCCATCGCCGGTGTGTGCCGGGGGATCATGACGGGACGGGCATCCGGAGGAGGCGACACGATGGAACAGACGGACCTGCGGGCGCGTACGCCGATCCCGGCGGTGCGCCCGGTCACCCCGCAGCAGCGCAGCGCGCGGGCCGCCCGCAACGGCGGTGAACCCACCCTGGAGTTCACCGACCGGGTGCCCTACGACACCTACGTGCAGGCCAGCACCCTGCACACCCTCCAGCAGCCGCTCAGCTCAGACCCGGGCGAGATGTCCTTCCTGATGGTCAGCCAGATCATGGAGCTGTACTTCGGGTTGACCTGTCACGAACTGCGCCAGGCCCAGCTCGACCTGCGGGCCGACCGGGTCTGGGCGGCGCTCGCCCCGCTGCGCCGGGCCGCCCTGCACCTGGAGGGGCTCAACGCCGCCTGGCGCGGGTTGCGCTGGATGACCCCGGCCGACTTCAACCGGTTCCGCAACCTGCTCGGTGAGGGCTCCGGCTTCCAGTCCGCCATGTACCGCCAGTTGGAGTTCCTGCTCGGGCTGCGCGAACCGGCGCTGATCCGCCCCTTCCGCCGACAGGCCCAGGTGTACGACGAACTGCGTGCCGCGCTGGCCGTACCGAGCCTCTGGGACGAGGTGGTCGCCCTGCTCGGCCGGTGCGGGCACGAGCTTCCCGCCGAACTGCTCACCCGGGACGTCGCCGTCGAACACCTGCCGCATCCCCTGGTCGAGGCGGCATGGGTGACGGTCTACGACGACGACGGGCCGGACAACCACCTGCGGCAGCTCGGCGACGCGCTGGCCGACGTGGCCGAGCAGTTCGGTGACTGGCGGTGGAACCACGTGAAGGCCGTCCAGCGCACCATGGGCGCCAAGGTCGGCAGCGGTGGGTCGGCCGGGCTGGCCTGGTTGCAGCGCAGCATGTCCCGGGTGGTCTTCCCCGAGCTGTGGTCGGCCCGCACCGCGATGTGACCGGCCGGGTCCCCGCCGCCGTGCGGGGTGACGGGCCCGGCCGGTGCGTGGTCAGGAGTGCGGGCAGGTGTCCCGGTACTCCTCGATCGCAGAGCCCCGGGGCGCGGGGCAGAGGAACTGCTCGTAGCGGGTGTCGTCGTCGACGAACCGCTTGAGCCAGGAGATGCTGTACTTCGCCACCGTGACGTTCGCCGAGGTGGGCGCGGAGTGGCCGGCCGCGTTCAACTCCAGGTACGCCTTGTCCAGGCTGGCCGGCAGGCTGGTGTAGAACGGCTCCGAGTGTGACGCCACCGGGGCGGTGGTGTCGTTCTCCGCGCCGATCACCAGCGTCGGCACCCGTACCGACGACCAGTTCTTGACGGTGTGCCAGCCGGTCAGCGGGATGGCGGCCTGCAACGCGGGCCGGGTGTTCGCCGCCGACAGACTGCCGCCGCCGCCCATCGAGTGCCCCATCACCGCGAGCCGGTTCGGGTCGATCCGGCTACGCACCGCGCTGCTGCCGGTCAGGTAGTCCAGGGCGGCGAGCAGTTGGGTGCCCCGGGCGGCCGGCTGGTCGTACACCGAGAGGGTGTCGATGGTGATGACGACGAAGCCCTGCGAGGCCAGTCGCGGGCCGAGCCAGGCGACGCTGGACTGGCTGGCGGTGTAGCCGGGGGAGACGGCCACCGCGCCGAAGGTGCCCTCGGCGGTGCTGGTGGGGTAGTAGACGGTGCCACCCCGGAAGCCGCTCACGGTGGACGCGGCGACTGTGCTCTGGGCGATGGCGAACGGACCACGGGTGGCCTCGATGCCGGCCACCGTGGGGGCGGGGCCGCGTTCGTAGGGGTTGGCGGCGGCCGTGGTGGCGGGTCGGTTGTCGATGGTCGCGGCCGTCGCGCCCGGAGCGGCGACCGCACCGACGCCGACCAGGGCGAGGGTGAGCAGCGGCCGGGCGGCCAACCGGGGCCAGGAGCGGCGGGGGCGGACGGGGTGGGGGTGGAGGGCGGGCACCGGTTGCACGGGGGCTCCCTGCGGGGTGGGTGGACCGGATTCGATCGATACTTGCCGATCGGTACGGGTCATCCTCCGGGTCGCGGCGCGGCGTCCGGCAATCCCGGCCGGGTCATGTCAGGGGAATATGGGGCGGACGCCACACCCGCGCCGCCCGTGTCGGCCCGGCGCAGCGCACACCGAACCGGCAGGATAGGGACGCGCGACCCGACTCGTCGCCACCGCGAAGCCACTGGGACACTGGAGTGACTGTGGGATCGGCACCCCGCAGGCTCGCGGGGCGTCGGCTCCGCTAACGTGAATGGCAGCGGAGTCGGGAGCTCGATGCCATCATGATCGTCCACCCGACCCGGAAGCTCTGGTCTCTCTTACCGCCTGGGGGCGTTGGGATTGTCTGTCACTGACACGTTGCTGATCTTCGTCGGCATCCCGGCGGCGGTGGTGCTGGTGATCGTCGGGCTGGTCTACGCCGCCAACCACGGCAGCGGCGGCGGCGCCAAGCGCTACCGCCCCGGCCGACGCTTCGACTTCACGCCGGTCTGGTTCCTGGGCCGCCCGGAGCAGTTGGCCGACTCGGCCGGCACCGCCCTGGCCGCCGGTGCCCAGGCGCCGGCGCTGACCAGCCACAAGCAGGAGCAGGCCGGCATCGAGGCGCCGGCCGGTGGAACCGGAGGCGCAAGTGACCGTTGGTGAGCAGGTCGACCAGACCGGGACGGGCACCCCACCCGAGGTGCTGGACGGGCCGTTCTCGACCCGCCAGCTGCTGCGCATCGACGAGGCGCTGCGCCTGGCCGACCAGGGCAGCGGCCTGGTCTTCTCGGTCTACGTCGGCGGCCTCGACGCGCCGGTCCGCGAGCACGCCGAGCGGCTGCACCGCCAGCTCGCCGAGCCGGACCGGTCCGTGCTGATCGCCGTGTCGCCCAACCAGCGCCAGCTGGAGGTCGTCACCGGCAAGTACGCCCGCAAGCGCATCCCCGACACCTACGTCAAGCTGGCCGCGCTGTCCATGGTGGCGTCGTTCGGCGGCGGCGACCTGGCCGGCGGCATCATCCAGGGCCTCGACCAGCTCGCCAGCCACGCCGGCCGAGGCTGAGCCCCACCCGCACGCCTGACCGACCCGGAGCCCGGCCCGCACCACGCGGACCGGGCTCCGGCACATCCGCACGCGGCCGGGCGCCCACGCCAGACCGGACCGGTTCCGGTCAGCGGCCGCTGCGCGGGCAGCGCTCAGCGGGGCCAGCCGGCGGGATCGAGCCGCATCGGCCACGGCTCGTCGACCTGCACCGCCTCGTCTGGGCCGACCGTGCCGAGCAGGTTGTAGTGCACCCCTTTGACCAGGGTGTACCGGTAGACGACCGGACCGAAGTCGCCCCGCTCGACGCGCCAGTACGCGGGAATACCGGACTCCGCGTACAGCGCGGGTTTGGTCAGGCGGTCATGGCGGCGACTGTTGGGTGACTCCACCTCGACGACCAGAGCGACGTCTGACGGGTCGGCCCACATCCGGTCCCGGGGGGCACCCGGCCGGAGCACCGTGACGTCCGGGATGAGGTTGCCCGCCGGCACCCGCACCCCGATCTCCCGGATCACCCGCCAGCCGGCGGGCGCGCTCTGCCGCAGTGCCATCCGGATGTCGTCGGCGAGTTCGTGATGGTACGGCCCGGCCGGAGGGGTCACGTGCAGACTCCCGTCGATGATCTCGTAGCGGTTACCGTCCTCGGGCAGGTCGAACAGGTCCTGTTCGCGCCAGTCCCGCCCGGGTGGCCGCCACTCGTACGTCGGCTGTGCCATCACGTCCACCTCCTCGACACACGATAACGGCCCGGGGTCGGCGTGGGCTGCCACCCGCGCCGGCCCCGGGCCGTGCCGCCTCAATCAGCCGCTGCGGGCATCCCGGGCGCGGGCCTTCAGCGCGCGGACCACCCCGTCGCGCCCCTCGGCCACCAGCCGGCGCAGCGACGCCGGGTGGCCGTCGCCGGCGAGCCAGGAATCGGTGGCCGTCACCGTCTCCTCCTCGACCAGGTAGGCCGGGTACGCCAGCTGCACGAACTCCTGCGCCGGCTCGCTGTCGCGCTGCGCCCACACCTGCGCCACGGTGGCGAAGTACCGCTCCCGGTACGGCGCGGTCAGCGCCACCTGCGCCGGGTGGGTCAGGCCCTGCAACAACGCCCGGTTGCGCCAGTTGGGCAGTGCCTCCGGGCCGGTCAGCAGGGACCACACCGTCGCCTTGTTCTCCTCGGTCGGCACCAGCGCGTGCGCGTACGCGGCCTCCCGCTCACCGGAGGCCGTCCGGTCGCCGGCCAGCTCCGCCTCGATCTCGGCGGGGCCGGCCGCCCCGTTGGCCACCAGCACCTGCAGGACCGTCCAACGCAGCTCGGTGTCGATGGTCAGGCCGGTCGGCACACCGGTGCCGGCCAGCCAACCGCGCAGCGTCGCCAGGTCCTCGTCGGCGCGGGCCGCCGAGGCGTACGCGCGGGCCCAGGCGAGCTGGAAGCCGCTGCCCGGCTCGGCCGCCGCCAACGTCGTCTTCGCGGTACGCGACAACCCGGCCCAACCGGTCGGCGCCCATGCCGGGTCGGCGTAGAAGACCAGCGCGGTGCTGGCCTGCCGCAGGGTGGCGGTGACCAGGTTGATGTCGGTCTCGGCGGGCAGCCCGGCCAGCACCAGCGCCAGGTAGTCGCGGGCGGACAGCTCGGCGTCGCGGAGCATGTCCCAGGCCGCCGTCCAGCACAGCGCCCGGGCCAGCGACGACTCGAAGCCGGCGATGTGCTGCACCACGGTGGCCATGGACCGCTCGTCGAGCCGCAGCTTGGTGTAGGTCAGGTCGTCGTCGTTGAGCAGTAGCACGTCGGCGGCGGGCCGGCCGTGCAGCGCCGACAACTCGGTCGCCTCGCCGGTGACGTCCACCTCGACCCGTTCCCGGCGGACCAGCCGGCCGTCGGTCAGGTCGTACAGGCCGACCCCGATCCGGTGGGTGCGCAGCGTCGGGTGCCCGGCCGGTGCCTCCTGCCGGATCAGCACCCGCTCGTACCCGCCGTCGGCACCGATGGTCACCTCGGGGCGCAGGGTGTTGACCTGGGCGGTCTCCAACCACTGGGCGGCGAACTTGCGCAGTTCCCGGCCGGAGGCCGTCTCCAGCTCCGACAGCAGGTCGTCGAAGGTGGCGTTGCCCCAGGCGTGCTTACCGAAGTACGCCCGCAGCCCGGCCAGGAACGGCTCCTCGCCGACGTACGCCACGAGCTGCTTGAGCACGCTGGCGCCCTTGGCGTACGTGATGCCGTCGAAGTTGACCTCGACCGCCTCCAGGTCCGGCATCTCGCAGTAGACCGGGTGGGTGGAGGAGAGCTGGTCCTGCCGGTAACCCCAGTTCTTGCGGATCGACAGGAACGTCGTCCAGGCCTCGGAGAACCGGGTCGCGTGGGTGTTGCACCAGTGGCTGGCCCACTCGGCGAACGACTCGTTGAGCCACAGGTCGTTCCACCAGCGCATGGTGACCAGGTCACCGAACCACATGTGGGCCAGCTCGTGCAGGATCGTGTTGGCCCGCTGCTCGTACTCGAAGTCGGTGACCTGCGAGCGGAACAGGTAGTGCGACTCGGCGTGGGTGACGCAGCCGAAGTTCTCCATCGCGCCGGCGTTGAAGTCGGGCACCCAGAGCTGGTCGTACTTGGGCAGCGGGTAGCGCACCCCGAACTGCGCGTGGAAGAAGTCGAAACCCTGCTTCGTGACCAGGAACAGGTCGTCGGCGTCCAGGTGGGGCGCCATCGACGCCCGGCAGAAGACCCCCAGGTCGATGCCGTCGTGGCTGTCCCGCACCTCGTGGTACGGGCCGGCGCAGAGCGCGGTGACGTAGGTGCTCATCCGCACCGAGGTGGTGAAGTGGACGGTCTTGAGCCCTTCGCCGGCCGGCTCCTCCCGCTCGGCGGGCATGTTGGACACCACCCGCCAGTGCGCCGGGACGGTGGCGTGCCAGGTGTAGACGCTCTTCAGGTCGGGTTGGTCGAAGCAGGCGAAGACCTTCTGCGCGTCGGCCGTCTCGAACTGGCTGTAGAGGTAGGTCTCGCCGTCGACCGGGTCGACCGTCCGGTGCAGGCCCTGCCCGCTCGTGGAGTAGCCGAAGTCGGCGTCCACCACGAGCACGTTCTCGGCGGCCAGACCGGTCAGCGCCAGGCCCTTCTCGGCCGACCAGCCGGCCAGGTCCACCGGCTCGCCGTTGAGCGTGGCCGCGCGTACCGACTCGGCTGCGGTCTCGATGAAGGTGCCGGCACCGGGTTCGGCGCAACGGAACCTGACCTCGGTCACCGACCGGAACGTGCGGCCCTCGGCCTGCACCGCGGTCGACAGGTCGAGGTCGATGTCGTACCCGGTGACCTCCAGCAGGCGGGCCCGCTCGGTGGCCTCGACCTGGGTCAGGTTGCGCACTCCTGGCACTTTCGTCTCCATCCCACTCTCGCCGCCTCCCGGCTGCGCCAGCCCCTGCCGGCCGCTCGTGGCGGCGACCCGAGCCGAGTCTTCCATGCACCGACCCTGCGGTGGTCGACGTCACGCTCTCATTCCGCTACCGATCGACGCCCTCCGGGGTGAGGATCGAGGTCAGCCGCGCCGGGTCCGCCGGCGTGCCTGACGTCACGAAGGGACTCCACCGTGACCGAACGTGTCGCCGTCGACATGTGGTTCGACCCGCTGTGCCCGTGGGCCTGGATCACCTCCCGTTGGCTGCTGGAGGTCGAACAGGTCCGAGAGGTGGACATCAGCTACCACGTGATGAGCCTCTCCGTGCTCAACGAGGGTCGGGAACTGCCCGAGCAGTACCAGGAGATGATGAAGCTGGGCTGGGGGCCGGTGCGGGTCTGCATCGCCGTCGAGCAGGCGCACGGCGGCGCGACGCTGGCGAAGCTCTACACCGCGATGGGCACCCGGATCCACCTCGGCAAGGAACCGCTCGGCCGGGACATGATCACCGCCGCGCTCGCCGACGTCGGGTTGGACCCGTCGTTCGCCGACGCCGCCGACTCCACCGAGTACGACGAGGCGCTGCGGGCCAGCCACGAGGCGGGGATGCGGCCGGTCGGCACCGACGTCGGCACCCCCGTGGTGCACGCCCCCGGCCCGGACGGCGGCAAGATCGCCTTCTTCGGTCCGGTCGTCACCCCGGCCCCGAAGGGGGAGGCCGCCGGCCGGCTCTGGGACGGCGTCCTGCTGGTCGCCGGCACCCCCGGCTTCTACGAGCTCAAGCGTTCCCGCGAGCTGGGCCCGATCTTCGACTGATCCCGACCCTGGTGGGGCCCGGCCCGGTCGGGCCCCACCAGGGGACGGTTCATCTGGTGGACCTGGTGCGGGGTCGGCGTGATGCGGACCGCCCGCGTCGGTAGCGTCAACCCCCATGACGGTCGTACATCCGATCGCCCGGGCCTGGATCACCACTGGCGGCACCGGCGCGCAGAACTACGACGAGTTCGCCGACGACGCGGAGATCACCGCGATCATCGAGTCGAACCCGCACAGTGCCCTCGGCATCGAGATGCCCCACCGGGCCCCGGAGAGCCTGGGGAGGTCCTTCCTCGACTCGCTCGGCGACGCGGCGGCCCGGCTCACCGAGGCGAAGGCCGACGGCAGCTACACCCCGGCCGAGCAGGTGGTCGTCCTCTACCGGATCAGCGCCCCGGGCGAGGATTCGGCGTACGGGCTGTTCGCGATGGTCGACACCGACCAGATCTCCACAAGCGCCGACGAGCCCGGCCTGGTGATCCGCAACGAGGACGTCTTCATCGCCAAGGTGCGGGAGCGGGTCGCCCTGGCCGAGGCGCTTGGTCACCTGCTCTCGCCCGTACTGCTGCTGCAGACCGGGCGGGGCGACGAGCTGCACGCCGCGCTCGCGGCGGCGACCGACGCGGCCGGCGTCCCGGCCGCCACCGACACCGACCAGGCCGGCCGGACGCACGCCATCTGGCTGCTCGGCCCCGGCCCCGAGCAGGACGCGCTGACCGCGCTGGCCGGCGGCGGCGAGCTGGTGGTCGCCGACGGCAACCACCGCAGCCTGGCCGCACAGACCGGCGGCTTCCCGCGCTTCCTCTCGGTGATCACCACCCCGGCCTCGGTCGCCATCCAGCCCTACAACCGGCTGGTCAGCGAGCTGACCAGCACCCCCGACGAACTGCTCGACCGGCTCCGCGCCGCCGGCGCGCAGATCGACCCGATCGACGGCCCGGTCGAGGTCCCGGCGGCCGGCGGCACCGTGCACCTCCGCCTCGCCGGCCAGGGGTACGCGGTGACCCTGCCGCACGACACGGCCGCCGCCCGGCTGGAGAACCTCGACCACGCCCTGGTCGAGCGGCTGCTGCTGCGTGACGCGCTCGGCCTCGACCCCGGCGACAAGCGGATCACCTACGTCGGTGGCGACTACCCGGCGAGCTGGCTCACCGGCGAGGTCGACGCCGGCCGGGCCGAGCTGGCCGTCCTGATCGCCCCGGTGACCGTGGACGACTTCGTCGCGGTGAACCTGGCCCGGGAGAGGATGCCCCGCAAGAGCACCTGGTTCACCCCGAAGGCGCGCGGCGGCCTGGTCGTCGCCGAGCTGCCGCACTGATCATGTGACGGATCCGCCCCGGCACGCGGCCCCCACGGCGGGCCGGGGCGCGGCCCTGACAGACTGCCCGGTATGCGCGTCTACCTGGGATCCGATCACGCCGGTTTCGAGTTGAAGGTGCACCTGGCCAATCACCTGGCCAAGCAGGGATACGAGCTGGTCGACGTCGGCCCGCACGCCTTCGACCCCGACGACGACTACCCGACCTTCTGCCTGCACACCGGCGACCGGGTGGTGGCCGACCCGGGCAGCCTGGGCGTGGTCATCGGCGGCTCCGGCAACGGCGAGCAGATCGCCGCCAACAAGGTCGTCGGCGTCCGGGCGGCACTGGCCTGGAGCGTCGAGACCGCCCAGCTCGGCCGGCAGCACAACGACGCCAACGTGGTGGCCGTGGGCGCCCGGCAGCACACCCTGGACGAGGCCGCCGCCATCGTCGAGGCGTTCCTCACCACCCCGTTCTCCGGCAACGAGCGGCACGGTCGGCGGATCGCCCAGGTGGCCGAGTACGAGCGCACCCGCGAACTGCCCGAACTGCCCTGACCCAGTCCCGCCCCCGCTCGTCGCCCGCCGCTCACCGACCGGGTCGGCCCCAACCGGCCCGGTCTCTGCTCGGCGCCCGGTCCCTGGGCTGCCCGTTTCCTGGACGGTCGCCGTCGGCGCCCGACACCGTGCCGCCGCTCGGTCGCCGTCGGCGCCCGACACCGTGCCGGGGGGTCGGTCACCGGGCCGAGCGGGGGAGGTCCTCCCGGGGCGTCCAGTTCCGTCGGATGATCACCAGTCGTTCCTCGGCCTCGGTGAGGTCCTGTTCGGTGGGCCGGGCGGCGTCCCGGGCCCGTAGCGAGGCGCTCACCCCGACCTGCGACGAGCCGGAACCGACCAGCCCCCGCAGGCCCCGCTCACCGTCCTCGCCCCCCCGCCGGACCCGAGGTGCCGCGATCCCGTCGTGCACCTCGGCCGTGGTCGCCGCCGGAGGCTCGTCCGTGCCGGTCGCCGGCTCGGGTGAGTGCCGTAACCGGCGTCGTCGCCGCTCCACATCCGCCATCTGCCGACCGTACCGCCTGCGGCTCCGGGCGGGCCCGTGTCGGTCGGGCGGGCCGTACCGCCCGGCGGCTCCGGGCGGGCCGTGTCGATTGGGCGGGCCGGGCGGCCCCAGGTGGCCCGGGCGGGCCGACCGTACCGCCCGGCGGCCCCGGGCCGGGCGGAGCAGTTTGTCCGCTCGCTACCCTCGAAGGTGGTGGACCGGTCGACGGCCGGCACCGGTCATGGGGAGGACACAAGATGGCAGACCAGACACAGCCGTGGGCCGAGCGGACCGTCGAGGTACCGCCCCAGCCCGGTGTCGGGGTGCCGCCGCAGCGGGACCCGTTCCGCCGGGGCGTCGCCTCGGTGGGGCAGCCCCGGGCTCCGCGCACCGAGCCGTTCCCGGTGGTCGATCACGACGTACCCGACTGGGCCGAGCCGCCGGCGCCGCGCCGGCCGATGAGCTGGCACGTGGAGCAACTGCGTCGGGGCGGTGAGTGGAGTGCGGCCGGCGCGCTCTTCGCCTTCGTCTGTTGGGGGATCTGGGCCATCTCCGGTCGGGGTGACCTGGGTGCCCCGCTGCTCACCTTCCTGCTCAGCCTGCTGGTGGCGGCCGGCCTCTTCGCGCTCTCCCGGCTGCTCGGCCGGGTGATCCTGGAGCGCCAACTGGGCCGGGTACGCCGCAGTGCGCGCGGCGCCCACCTGGTGACCGGGATCTTCCTGGCCGGGGTCGGCATCGCCTACCTCCAGCAGACCCAGTGGGTGATGGACGCCTGGAACTTCCTCACCGGCAACTGACCACCCACCCACC